>JAKBCB010000254.1 GCA_021808185.1 Pseudomonadota bacterium | reverse complement strand
GAGGCGTCCGGCTTCAACCTCGTCACCTCGGCCGTGCATGGCGATGTGCGCCTGATCGGCGTGGTCATGGGCGCCGCACGGCCCGGGGAGCGCGACCTGCACATGGCCGCCCTGCTCAACCAGGGGTTCGAGCAGCTCAACGTGCCCACCACCCTCGCACGGCGCAACGACACCGGCTCGCATCTGGGGATCGTCTCCTCCGCCCAGGCCGCAACTCCCGAGGCAACGGCGCGCACCCGCCCGTCCGCGCCGCGCTGGAGCGTGCAGATCGACGGCTTCGCCAGCGAAGCCTCGGCCCGCGCGGCGGCACAGTCGGCCCGCCGCGCCGCCGATGCCGGCGACATCCGGGTCGAGCCCGTCAGCAAGGCGGGCCGCACCCTCTACCGCGCAGTGCTGACCGGCCTGAGCCAGGCCGACGCGCGCCAGGCCTGCGCCGCCGTCGCCCGCCGGCGCGTCACCTGTACCCAGATGCGGCCGGATAGCGGCGAACTGGCCAGCCGGTAGGCGCCGGCCGCCCCGCGCGGGTCTGGGCTTCGCGCCCGCAAACCCCGCTTCCCTTGCGCCGCGTGCCCCGCTTGCGCATCTTACGGGTTCGCGCGGCCCAGGTTGCCGCGCGCGCGTGGCAAGCGCCCCGCGTTAGATACGGAGCGGGTTGATGGACGGCGGAGCGGACGCGCGGCGGATCACCATATACCAGCCGGAGGATTTCGCCGGCATGCGCGCCGCCGGGCGGCTGGCGGCCGAGACGCTGGACATGATCGCGGCCCATGTCCGCCCCGGCGTGACAACCGGAACGCTGGACAAGCTGTGCCACGAATTCATCGTCGGCCATGGCGCGATCCCGGCGCCGCTGAATTATCGCGGCTTCCCGAAATCCATCTGCACCTCCATCAACCACGTCGTCTGCCACGGCATTCCGGGCGAGCGGCGGCTGGGGGATGGCGATGTGCTGAACATCGACGTGACCGTGGTGCTGGACGGCTGGCATGGCGACTCCAGTCGCATGTATTGCGCCGGCCCGCCCTCGACCAAGGCCCGCAACCTGATCGAGGTGACGTACGAGGCCCTGCTGCGCGGCGTGCGCGCCGTCCGCCCCGGCGCCACGCTCGGCGATATCGGCCACGCCATCCAGAGCTATGTGGAGGCCAACCGCTTCTCCGTCGTGCGCGACTTCTGCGGCCACGGCATCGGACGGCGCTTCCACGAGGCGCCGAACGTGCTGCATTTCGGCCGCGCGGGCGACGGCCAGGTGCTCAAGCCCGGCATGTTCTTCACCATCGAGCCGATGGTCAA
The DNA here is from genome assembly GCA_021808185.1 of Pseudomonadota bacterium. Lineage (GTDB taxonomy): Bacteria > Pseudomonadota > Alphaproteobacteria > Acetobacterales > Acetobacteraceae > CAJCJG01. The sequence continues at coordinate 4,579 of JAKBCB010000254.1, read as the reverse complement.
CGCCGGCCGCCCGGAGGTGAAGGTGCTCGACGACGGCTGGACCGCCGTCACGCGCGACCGCAGCCTGTCGGCGCAGTTCGAGCACATGGTGGGCGTGACCGAGGACGGGGTGGAAGTGTTCACCTACTCCCCCGCCGGGATCGACAAGCCACCCTACCCGGTCTGAGGCACCGCATGCCCGCCCCCCTGGTGACCGAGCAGAAGCTTCGCTTCTGCGACACGGACATGCTCGGCCACGTCAACAACGCGGCCTATGCCGAGCTGTTCGAGGCCGGACGGGTGGAGATGCTCGCCCCGCTCGGCCTGCTGCGCGGTCCGCACGCGGTGGTCATCGCCCGGCTGGAAATAGACTTCCTGCGCGAGATGAACTGGCCCGGCGAGGTCCGCGTGGAGACCGAAATCGCCCGCATCGGCACCAAGTCGATGCATGTGCGCCAGCGGTTGCTGGTCGGCGAGGACGTCACCGGGCGGGCACGCTCGGTGCTCGCGGTGATCGACGTTGAAACCCGCCGTGCGGTCCCCCTCACTGACGCCTGGCGCGAGGTTCTGGCACGCTGGCACATCCCGGACGATAACGCCGCGTAACCGTCTTCCCCGCCACGCGGCGGCGTGGCAGCATCCGCGCATGGCGCGTGTCCAGAAGGGAATGGCCGACCAGCTCGGCCTGCTCGAACCACCGGCCTCCAGGCAGGGGGCGCCGGCCGGCGCGGACGGCCATCGCGACCGGCTGCGCGAGCGGCTGCTCACCGCCGGGCCGGATGCGCTGGCCGACCACGAACTGCTCGAACTGCTGCTCACGCTGGCCATTCTGCGCCGCGACACCAAGCCGATCGCGCGCGCGCTGATCGCCCGCTTCGGCAGTTTCGCCAGTGTCGTCGCGGCCCCGCGCCAGGAGCTTGAATCGGTCGAGAATGTCGGCCGCGCCGGCGCCGCCGCGATCAAGATCGTCCATGCCGCGACGCTGCGCTTCGGCCGCGCGGAGGTGCTGAACCAGCCGGTCCTGAACAACTGGGACAAGCTGATGGGCTACCTCAATGCCGCGCTGTCGCGCGAGCGGGTGGAGCATTTCCACATCCTGTTCCTCGACAACCGCAACCGCCTGCTGGCCGATGAGGCGCAGGCGCGCGGCACCGTCAACCACACCCCGGTGTACCCGCGCGAGGTGGTAAAGCGCGCGCTGGAACTGCATGCCACCGCCATCATCCTGGTGCACAACCACCCGAGCGGCGACCCGACACCCTCGCGCGACGACATCGAGATGACGCGGGAGATCAAGGCGGCGGCGAGCGCGTTGGACGTGGTGGTGCACGACCACGTCATCGTCGGCAACGGCCGCTGGCTGAGCTTCCGCCAGGAAGGGCTGCTGTAGCCAGGGCCGGGTCGGCGCGGCTAACCGGACGTGGCGGGCAGGACATGCCCCGCCACCTCCCAGCCGCCGTCCCAGATCAGCCGCAGCGCCACCGCCAGGACGACCAGCAGGCCGATCCAGGCAATCCACCGGTACCGCTCCAGCAGGCGGGCGACCACGTTCGCGGCGACGCCCATCAGCACCACCGACAGCGCGAGCCCGGTCACCAGCACCCATAAATGCCCCTCGGCGGCGCCGGCCACGGCCAGGACGTTGTCGAGGCTCATCGAGAGGTCCGCGAGCACGATCTGGATCATCGCCGAGCGCAGCGAGCGCGGGGCGGCGACCTCCGGGCCATGCGCCGGGCGGCGCAGCTCCCGGTACATCTTCCAGACCACCCACAGCAGCAGCAGGCCGCCGGCCAGCAGCAGTCCCACGATTTGCAGCAGTTGCAGGGTCACCGCGCCGAGCGCGATGCGCATCACGGCGGCACCGCCGACGCCGACCGCGATCGCGATGCGCCGCTGCCGCAACGGCAACCCGGCGACGGCCAGCCCCACCACCACGGCGTTGTCGCCGGCCAGCGTGAGGTCGATCAGCACCACTTGCAGCAGCGCCGCAAGCTCGGTCAGCAGCAGGCCGTCCAGCATCCGGAATCCCTTGGGTTGCGGCGGGGCGACCCCGGCCGTAGATGAGCGCGCCGCCTGAAGATTGGAGCCGCCATGGTCCCCCGCTACACCCGTCCCGCGATGGCCGCCATCTGGGCGCCGGAAAATCGCTTCCGCATCTGGTTCGAGATCGAAGCCCTCGCCGCCGAGGCGATGGCGCAAATCGGCACCATCCCCGCCGAAGCCGCGAAAAACATTCGCGACAAGGGCGGCGCGAAGGCGAACGCCATTGGCCCTGCCGATCTGGAGCGAATCGACGCCATCGAGCGCGAGACCCGTCATGACGTGATCGCGTTCCTGACCTGGCTCGCCGAAGGGATCGGGCCGGACAGCCGCTTCGTGCATCTGGGCCTGACCAGCAGCGACGTGTTGGACACCTGCCTGTCCGTGCAACTGACCCAGGCCGCCGACCTGCTGCTCGCCGACGTGGACGAGGTGCTGGCGGCGCTGAAGGCCAGCGCGTTCGAGCACAAGCACACCGTCACCATCGGCCGCAGCCACGGCATCCATGCCGAGCCGACCAGCTTCGGCCTCAAGCTCGCGGGCCACTACGCGGAATTCGCGCGCAACCGGGAACGGCTGATCGCCGCGCGCAGGGAAATCGCCGTCGCGGCGCTGTCCGGCGCGGTGGGCACGTTTGCCCATGTCGATCCGCGCGTCGAAGCCTATGTCGCCGAAAAGCTGGGGCTTTCGGTCGAGCCGGTGTCCACCCAGGTGATCCCGCGCGACCGCCACGCGGCGTTCTTTGCCGCCCTCGCGGTGGTGGCGACCGGGATCGAGCGGCTGGCCACCGAAGTCCGGCACCTGCAACGCTCGGAAGTGCGCGAAGCGGAGGAATTCTTCCATCCGGGCCAGAAAGGCTCGTCGGCCATGCCGCACAAGCGCAACCCGGTGCTGTCGGAAAACCTGACCGGCCTTGCCCGCGTGGTGCGCGCCGCCGTGGTGCCGGCGCTGGAGAACGTGACACTCTGGCACGAGCGCGACATCAGCCATTCCTCGGTTGAGCGCGCGATCGCGCCGGATGCGACGGTGACGCTGGATTTCGCCCTGGCACGCCTTGCCGGGCTGGTGCGGCAATGGGTGATCTACCCGGAGCGGATGGCGGCGAACCTGGAGAGCCTCGGCGGCGTGGTGCATTCCGGCGAGGTGCTGCTGGCGCTGGCCCGCGCCGGCATCCTGCGCGAGGACGCGTACCGGATCGTGCAGCGCAACGCCATGGAAACATGGACGAAACTGGGCACGCCGGCGGGGCGCACATTCCGCGAGAACCTGGACGCGGACCCGGAGGTGATCGGCCGCATCGCGCCCGCCGAACTGGATGCCGCGATGGATTCGCGGCTGCATTTGCAGCAGCTCGACATGGTGTTCCTGCGCGTGTTCGGGGAGGCCGGGCCGCCGGCGTAGTTTTTCCGCCCTGTGGCGTGGTAGGGTCGCGCATGTCGGCGAGCGCCAAACTGTCGGGCTTGATGACGGTGGACGAGTTCCTGGTCTGGGAACCCGACGACCGAATGCGCTACGAACTGATGGACGGCGAGCCAGTGGCGATGGCGCCGACCAGCAACGTGCATGGGGTGTTGCAAAGCCGGCTCGGCCGGCTGATCGGCAACCACCTTGAAGCAAGCCGGCCGGGCTGCGAAGTGCTGACCAACCCCGGCGTCATCCCGAAGCTGCGTCCCAAGATCAACTTCCGCATCCCCGACCTGGGAGTGACCTGCGCCACGATCGTCCCCACCGCATCGTCATTGCCCGACCCGGTGTTGCTGGTCGAAATCCTTTCCCCCAGCAACCAGTCAGACACGATGATGAACGTCTGGGCCTACACCAGCATTCCGAGCGTGCGGGAAATTCTTATTCTTCGCAGCGACCGGCGTGGGGCGGAGGTACTGCGGCGCCTCGCCGATGGCGGCTGGCCGAGCGAACCGGAGCCGGTCGGCGCGACGCTCGATCTGGAGAGCATCGGCTTCAGCGTGCCGATGGCCGACCTCTACGCCCGCACCGGCCTTACCGGCTGACCGGGCGGGGTTGCCCCCGCCCCGTCCGCTCGGCCCCTACTCCGCCGCCACCGCCGGCAGCCCGTGCGGATCGAGGCCCGTCTCGTGCGCGTGTTCCGGCTCCGGCGCGGAGAACGTGCCGAATTTGTACACCCACGCCAGCAGCCCCGCGACCATCAGGTAGCTGACCGAGACGGTCAGGGATTGGCCGATGCCGATGGCCTCGCCGTGGATGAAGCCGAAGAAGGTCAGCACCGTGCCGGCGAGGGCGAAATAGGCCGCCTTGTCGAATTCGCGCTCGATGATGAACACGGTGATCGACCCCAGGATGACGCCGGCCAGGGTGGCCCCGCCGCCGATGACCTCCAGCCCCTGGTACAGCACGCCCTGGTTGCCCAGCTTGTCGAACCCGACGACGGAGACATCGGTGCCGGCGGCGTGCAGGGCGCCGTCGATCTGGGTTTTGCCCCAGGCGGCGATCTGCGGAACCAGCGCCAGGATGATGGCAGGCGCGTGCCGGCGGGGCGTTTCCTGGAACGCCTGCGCGCCGATCAGCATGCCGATGTAGAGCA
>JAKBCB010000253.1 GCA_021808185.1 Pseudomonadota bacterium | reverse complement strand
CATGCTGGTCACGTCCAGAAACCACGACCTGAAACAGGCGGTGATGGCCGCGCCGCGGCCGGACGACTGGCTGTTCGCCCTGGTGACCTTGCAGACCATGGAAGGGTTTTTGGGCGCCGGCAACTACGGCATCAGCCGCATGAACGGCGGCTTCGCCAATCGCGCGGCCCTGGGCATCGCCCCACGAGGCGGCGCCGGGGCGCATTTTCTGCGCGACCTCCGCCTCGTGCTGGCGCTGCGTGGCAAGACCGGCGCCGTCGGCTACGCCGCCGAGGGCGGCCTTGCGCTGGTGTGGCTCGCGCCGTGGGACGGCACGGCGTCGCTGCGCCGCGATGCGCTCGACGAGTGGTTCATCGAGATCTGCCGGCGCGTGCGGCTGACGCAGCGTGACGGCCGCCTCGTCGCCCGCGCGGACACTTCCAAGGTGCCTCGCATCGTCCCGGTCGAGGGTGGCGTGACCGGCGATCCGTGGTCGCCCGTCGTGATCGAAAAGGACGGCGGGGCGAAGTCGCTGACGGTCGATGCGCGTGGCTTCGGCTATCGCCGCATGGTCGATCTGATGTTCCAGGGCGGCGGCGTGCGGCCCGCGCCGTTGCAAACGCCGGACCCGATGGACGACGCGGAAGGATTGCACCTGATCGCCCGCGCCCTGGTGCGTGGCCAGGGCAAGACCGAGGGCTATCACGAACGCCGCGTCGGTCTGTCGCGCAGGGTGCGGCGCGGCCCCACCGAGCGCGCGACCGACCCCGCCGCCGAGGCCGCGCGCGAGCGGGTGCGGCTGGCCGGCGTCGTGCAGGACCAGGCGCTGAAGCCCGCCCTGCTGGCGCTGTTCCAGAACGGCCCCGACAAGATCGACTTTCGCGACAAGGATTCGACCCGCAAGGCCGAAGTGTTCCTCAAGCGTTTCGACGCCGCCGTCGATCGGACGTTTTTCGACGATCTCTGGCGCGAGACCGAGCACGACGATCCCGACGCAAGGATAGGCGAGCGCGGCGTGTGGGTACGCACGCTGCTCGCGCACGCGAAAGCGCTGCTGGACGATGCCGGATCCGCCGCCGCCCGCGCCTCGCGCCGCCGCTATCGCGCCAGCGTCCGTGCCGCCGACCGGCTCTCCGCCGCCGCCCGCTTCAACGAACACCTCAAACCGTTCCATCCGGAGGCCGCGGCGCATGACCCAGGCTGACAGCGCCGACGCAACGCGGACGTGGGACGACGCAGTGGGCGAGATCGCCGCGCGTATTGCCCACGACTCTTTTGGCACCGGCCCGCTGGCGGAGCTTCGCCGGCTGGACCCGAAACAGGGCGCACCCAATGCGCCGGCCCTGCACCGGCTGCTGGCGCGCTACGTGCCCGATGACTGGCTCGGCGGCGACGCCATGCACCGCTGGACGCTGCTGGTGCATCTGCTGGCGCTCGCGGCACCCGACCAGCATCGCGGCGGCCCGTCGCTCGGTGCCGCGCTGTTCGCCGCCGGTTACTCCGAAGGCCGGCTCACGCGGCTGCTGGAGGCGCGCGGCGCGGAGTTCGATGTCGTGCTGCCGCGCATGGTCCGGTTCCTCGTCGCCAAGGGCGAGTCCCTCAACCCATACGAATTGTCCCGCCTCGTGCTCCGGGGCGGTGGCGAAGCCGAGCGGTTGCGCATCGCCCGCGACTACTACCGCGCCGAAGCCAAGCCGTCGGACGCCGCCTGACCATTTTCCCTGACAGGAACGCCGCCCCATGTCCTCGCCGCGCTTCGTGCAGATCCACACGCTGTCCTCCTATCCCGCCGTGCTGCTGAACCGCGACGATGCCGGTCTGGCCAAGCGGCTGCCCTATGGTGGGGCCTCGCGCATTCGCGTCTCCTCGCAATGCCTCAAGCGGCACTGGCGCGTGGCCGAGGATGACTGGGGGCTGGCCCATGTCGGCGCGCCGATGGCGGTGCGCTCGCGTGAGGTGGTGGAGCGGGAAATCCTCCCCGCCATTGCCGGCGCTGCCCCCGACGTGGTCGAGGCGATCAAGGTCGCGCTGGTGAAGAAACTGTTCGGCGACAAGAACGTCGACATCAAGAGCCGGCAGGCGTTGCTGCTCGGCCGGCCGGAAATCGACTACCTGACGCAACTCGCGCGACAGGCCGCCGCGGCTGGCGGCGCCAAGCCGGCCGAGGCCGCGATCGAGGCGGCGATCGGCAAGGGCGATGGCAAGAAAAATCTCGCCGCGATGCGCGAGGTCGCCGGCAATCTCGCCGCCGGTCTGGAATCGGCGCTGTTCGGCCGCATGGTGACCTCCGACCCGGAGGCCAACACCGATGCCGCGATCCATGTCGCCCATGCCTTCACCGTGCATGCCGAGGAAAGCGAGAGCGACTACTTCACCGTGGTCGATGATCTGCGCCGCCTGGATCCCGGCGAGGCCGGCACCGCCGGCATTTTCGAGACGGAACTGACCTCCGGCCTGTTCTATGGCTATGTCGTCATCGACGTGGGCGCGCTGGTCGATAATCTCGGCGGCGACCGTGCCTTGGCGGCCCGCGTCGTCGAGCACCTGCTGCACCTGATCGCCACCGTCTCGCCCGGCGCCAAGAAGGGCAGCACCGCGCCATACGCCTATGCCGACCTGATGCTGGTGGAGACTGGGCGGCGCCAGCCGCGATCGCTGGCCGGGGCGTTCCGCAAGCCCGTCCCGCTGGCGTCGGACGATCTGCTCGGCGCGGCGCTGGCGGCACTGCGCGCCCATCTGGAATCCATCGACGGCGCCTATGGCGCGCCGGAGATGCGGGCGGCGCTGTGTACTGCGCCGGTGGACCTGCCCGGTGTCGCGCGGCCCGGCAGTCTCGACGATGTTGCCGCGTGGGCGGGGGTGGCCGTGCGGGCCGAGGCCACCTGACATGGCCAGCTATTTGCGGCTGCTGCTCGAGGGCCCGCTGCTCGCGTTCGGCGGGGAGATGGTCGATGCGCGCGGCGTGATCGCGGATTTTCCGGCAGCCTCCATGCTCACCGGCCTGCTGGGCAACGCCCTGGGCTTGCGGCGCACCGATCGCGCGGCGCTGGCCCGGCTCCAGGCGCGGCTGCACTACGCCGCGCGCATCGACCGCGAGGGCACGCGGCTGACGGATTTTCAGACCGCGCAACTGGGCAAGGACGACAGGGGCTGGACCACCCGCGGCGCGCCGGAGGGCCGCGACGGTGGCGCCGCCACCTACAATTCGCCGCATATCCGTCAGCGCGACCACGACGCCGACAAGCGCGTGGTGGTGGCGCTGCGGCTCGACCCCGCCGAGGAGGCGCCGAGCCTTGCCATGCTCGCCGCATCCCTCGATGAACCGGCCCGGCCGCTGTTCCTCGGCCGCAAACCCTGCCTGCCGAGCGCGCGCATCTGCGCCGGAATCGTCGAAGCCGATGGGCTGCTCGAAGCCCTGGCCACCTTGCCGCCCGAGGGGGTTTCGTCGCGCGTGCTGCTTCCCGGCGGCGAACCGCCCGCGCCGGGCGACGAAACGATCCCATGGAGCGACCAGCGTGACTGGCACTCCGGCGTGCATGGCGGCACCCGCACGGTGCGGCTGCGGCGCCTGCCGCCGGCGGGGGTGGCGCCGTGACCCTGACCATGCTGCAACTCGCCCCCGACCTGTCGTGGCTGATCCGCTGGGCGGAGCCGCAACGGCTGTTGCATGCGCGGCAGGATGACGATCTCGGCTACGCGCTTCATGCCGCCCTGCGCGCGGCCTTTGGCGATCTCGCGCCCGCGCCGTTCGCGCTGGTGCGCGACGCGGCGCGCCCAGCCAGGCTGCTGGCTTATTCCGGCCATGCCGCCGCCGCGCTGCGCGAGCATGCAAGCGCCTTCGCCGAACCCGATGTCGCGGGGTTTCTCGGCCTTGCCGATCTGGCGGAAAAGCCGATGCCGGACCGCTTCGCCGAGGGCCGGCGCCTCGGCTTCTCGTTGCGCGTCCGCCCGGTGGTGCGCACCGACCGTGCCGGCGACCGCGCGCACACGCGCGAGCGCGATGCGTTTCTTGCCGCGATCGAGGGCACCGCGCCCGGCGCCGGCCCCAGCCGGGGCGACGTCTATCAGGCGTGGCTCGCGCAACGGCTGGCCGAGGGGGGCGCGCGGCCGGAACAGCTCATCCTGGACAGCTTCCGCCTGACGACGACGATGCGGCGGGATAGCGCGCGAAAGCCGCGGGGGCTGCGCGGGCCGGACGCCAGTTTCAGCGGAGTCCTCGCCGTCGCCGACCCGGACCGCTTCGCGGCACTGCTGGCGCGTGGCGTCGGCCGCCATCGTGCGTTCGGCTTCGGCATGCTGCTGCTCCGCCCGGTGTAGCGCCGTGTTGAAGGGCCGCCTTGGGCTGGAGCAGGCGCGGCTGCCGCACGCGGACCGGCACGGGCTGCTGTATCTGGAACGCGGCGCGCTCTCGGTCGAGGATGGCTGCCTGCGCTTCGTTGCCGCCGGCAGCGAGCTTGTTGTCGCCGGCGACTACCGCATTCCGCACCAGTCCTTGTCGCTGCTGCTGCTTGGCCCCGGCTCGTCCGTCAGCCACGACGCACTGCGGCTGCTGGCGCGGCACGGCACCGGCCTTTCCGCGATCGGCGAGGATGGGGTGCGGCTTTATACCGCACAACCCTTGATGCCCGACAGTTCCGCGCTGGCGCGGGCACAGGTGCGCGCCTGGGCCGACGAGAAGGGCGCGCGGATGGCGGTGGCGCGCCGGATGTATGCATGGCGGCTCGGCGAGGTGCTGCCGCATCGCGACATCGCCGTGCTGCGGGGGATCGAGGGCGCGCGGGTCAAGGAGATCTATCGGCTGACGGCGGAGCGCATCGGCATTCGCTGGAACGGCCGGCGCTACGACCGGGGCGACCCGCTGGCGGCGGACCTGCCGAACCAGGCGCTGAACCATGCCGCCAGTGCCGTCGAGGCGGCGGCCGCCATCGCGGTCGCGGCGACGGCGGCGATCCCGCAACTCGGGTTCATCCACGAGGACTCGGGACAGAGCTTCATCCTCGACATCGCCGATTTGTTTCGCGACGCGCTGACGGTGCCGTGCGCTTTCAAGGCGGCACTGGTCGTGCAGAAACGCCCTGCGGACTCGATCGAGCGTATGACCCGCCGGATGGTGGGCGAGCGGCTGCGGCGCGACCAGGTGATTCCCGCCATGATCGACCGCATCAAGGCGCTGTTCGCCGAACCGGCCGCCGACTGATGCCGATGACGATCGTGGTGACGCGCGACGTGGCCGACCGCTATCGCGGCTTTCTGGCGTCCATCATGCCAGAGATCGGCCCCGGCGTGTTCGTCTCGCCCGAGTTGTCGCGTGGCGTCAGGGAACGTGTCTGGGCGGTGCTGTCGGGCTGGTGGGACGGCGCGCCCGGCGGATCGATCACGCTGGTCTGGAAGGACGATGCGGCACCTGGGCGGCTCGGTCTGTTGACACTCGGCCTGCCGCCACGGACGCTGGCAGACCTCGACAGCGTGCTGCTGGTCCGCCGCGGTTGACATCGCCCGATTCTTTGACAAGTGAATAAGAACAGGCTTTTATGGGGCAGAGGTTCCCCCGCCCACGCGGGGATGGCCCCCGCCGGCTGAAACCGAGGATGAGACATGCGCAGGTTCCCCCGCCCACGCGGGGATGGCCCCCGAAGCGCGAGGTTCGCGGCGCCGCGAAGGCTGGTTCCCCCGCCCACGCGGGGATGGCCCCCGCCGGCGACGCGCGGGCCGCGCTGCTCGGGCGGTTCCCCCGCCCACGCGGGGATGGCCCCTGGACGTAGAGCGCCTGGTCGTCATGCCCCACGGTTCCCCCGCCCACGCGGGGATGGCCCCCGCCATCGTGTTGAGCAGCGCGAAAAACTTTGGGTTCCCCCGCCCACGCGGGGATGGCCCCATCGGTACTTGCCCGGACTG
>JAKBCB010000252.1 GCA_021808185.1 Pseudomonadota bacterium | reverse complement strand
TTCGCGACATTGACCTCGGCGGACGCCTCGTCCACGGTCAGTAGTGGATCTTCCGCAACGTAAGTCGGCGTCGGCCCCGGACGCGGCTTGCGGCCGCGGTTGCGTTTCGGGCTCGCGAAAACTTCAAGATTCACCGGTTGCTCCTGCTACAGACGAGGAGCAACCCATCTATGGCAATCCCCAACCGGACATAATGCCCGCGCCTGCCACGAAGCGCGGACACGAGGCGTTGACGGCGAACGGGGGGGACGCGAAACGCGCCCAAGCCGCTCGACGGCATGCCGCCGCGCCTTGGGTTCATGCGGCTGGCGCGAACCGCCCTGTTCCACGCACGCTGGCCGGACGAGCCGCACGCCGAGGCCCCGGGGCCACCGCCAAGCGGCCCACCCGGGAGGGGCGCGGCGCGACCGGCGTCAGTCCCACCGGGTCCAGCGTCGCCTACGTCAAGCCACGATCACTCTGGGGGTAGAATTGGGGGTGGGAATTTAGGTTCCCACAAAAATACAAGGTTTTTCACTGTTATAGAGAGAGATGATGGCGGAGAGGGTGGGATTCGAACCCACGGTACGCGTAAACGTACAACGGTTTTCGAGACCGTCCCGATCGACCGCTCCGGCACCTCTCCGTGCGTGCGGTCGCGGCCTTATAGGGAGCATCGCCCCGCCGGGCAACGCCCGTTTTCGACCCCCTGTCGGACTTGGCGCGGCTGCGCTATGACGCCCGCTTGACCGGAGGACCGACTTGGACACGCCAACCCCCACCGCTCCCGTCCCGCACGGGGCCAACAGCCTGCGCACCGGCCCGGACGCGCGCGGCAAATTCGGCGGCTTCGGCGGCCGCTTCGTCGCCGAAACGCTGATGCCGCTGATCCTGGAGGTCGAGCAGGCCTACGCCGCGGCCAAGGCCGACCCCGCCTTCCAGCCGGAACTCGACTATTACCTGAAGCACTATGTCGGCCGGCCGAGCCCGCTGTGGTTCGCGGAACGGCTGACCAAGGCGCTCGGCGGCGCGAAGGTCTATTTCAAGCGCGACGAGCTGAACCACACCGGCGCGCACAAGATCAATTCCTGCATGGGCCAGATCCTGCTGGCCCGGCGCATGGGCAAAACTCGCATCATCGCCGAAACCGGCGCCGGCCAGCATGGCGTGGCGACGGCGACGGTGTGCGCGCTGTTCGGGCTGCCCTGCACGGTTTACATGGGTGCGACCGACGTGGCGCGGCAGGCGCCCAACGTGTTCCGCATGAAGCTGCTCGGCGCCGAGGTGAAGCCGGTGGTCTCCGGGGCGGCCACGCTGAAGGACGCGATGAACGAGGCGCTGCGCGACTGGGTCGCCAACGTCACCGACACCTATTACCTGATCGGCACCGTCGCCGGCCCGCACCCGTACCCGATGATGGTGCGCGATTTCCAGAGCGTGATCGGCGAGGAAGCCAAGCAGCAGTTGCAGGAGGCCGAGGGCCGGCTGCCGGACGTGGCGGTGGCGGCGATCGGCGGCGGTTCGAACGCGATGGGCCTGTTCCACCCGTTCCTCGACGACCCCTCGGTGCGGCTGATCGGCGTGGAAGCGGCGGGGCACGGGCTGGACACGCACCAGCACGCCGCCAGCCTCTCGCGCGGGCGGCCTGGCGTGCTGCACGGCAACCGCACCTATCTGCTGCAGGACGACGACGGCCAGATCGAGGAAGCGCACAGCATCAGCGCCGGCCTGGATTATCCCGGCATCGGGCCGGAGCATTCCTGGCTGCACGAGATCGGCCGCGTCGAATACGTCGCCGCCACCGACGACGAGGCGCTGGATGCGTTCCAGCTCTGCACGCGCACCGAGGGCATTATTCCCGCGCTCGAACCCGCGCACGCCCTCGCGCATGTCAAGAAAATCGCGCCCACGATGGGCGCCGACGACATCATCCTGATGAATCTCTGCGGTCGCGGCGACAAGGACATCTTCACGGTGGCCGAGCATCTCGGAGTAAAGCTGTGAGCCGCATCGCCACCCGTTTCGCCGAGCTGCGCGCGCAGGGCCGCGGCGCGCTGATCTCCTTTCTCGAAGCCTGGGACCCGGACCCCGCGACCTCGATGGAGATCCTGCGCGGCATGCCCGCCGCCGGCGCGGACCTGATCGAGATCGGCTGCCCGTTCACCGACCCGATGGCCGACGGCCCGACCATCCAGCTTGCCGGCAAGCGCGCGCTGAAGGCCGGGGCGAAGATGGTGCACACGCTGGCCATGGTGCGCGAGTTCCGGCGCGGCGACGCCGCCACGCCGATCGTGCTGATGGGCTATCTGAATCCGATCCTCGCCTACGGCGTTGAGCGGTTCTGCATCGACGCGGCGGCGGCCGGCGTCGATGGCCTGATCGTGGTCGATCTGCCGAGCGAGGAAGCCGACCTGATGCTGCCGCTGATGACGACGCACGGGCTGGACATGATCCGCCTCGTCGCGCCGACCACGGATGAGCGGCGGCTGCCAAAGGTGCTCGATGGTAGCTCGGGCTTTGTCTATTATGTCAGCATCACCGGGATCACCGGCACGCGCACCGCGAGCGCCGAGGATCTGGCCGATGCCATCCCCAAGGTGCGCCGCGCCACCGACCTGCCGATCGCCATCGGCTTCGGCGTGCGCAGCCCCGCGCAGGCGGCGGCGGCGGTGAAGGCGGCGGATGCGGCGGTGGTGGCATCGGCCCTGATCGACACGCTCGCCGGCACGCTGGACAGCGACGGCCGCGCGGGGCCGGAGACGGTGCGCCGCGTGCTGGATCAGGTGCGGGCATTGGCGGACGGCGTTCGCCAGGCGCGACAGGCCGCATAGGGGGCGCGCGCGATGAGCTGGCTTACCGAATATGTCCGCCCGAAGATCCGCACGCTGCTCGGTCGGCGCGACGTGCCGGACAATCTGTGGGTGCAATGCCCGTCCTGCCAGCAGATGATGTTCCACACCGAGGTCGAGAAGAACCTCAAGGTGTGCACCCATTGCGGCCACCACATGCGCGCCACCGCGAACGACCGGCTGCGCTGGACCTTCGACGAGGGGCATTTCACCCGCATCGAACTGCCCAAGGTGCCGCTCGATCCGCTGCGCTTCCGCGACAGCCAGCGCTACCCGGACCGCCTGCGCGCGGCGCGCGAAAAGACCCACCACGACGACGCGATCCTGGTCGCGCACGGCACCATCGGCGGCCAGCGCGCCGTTGTCGCCGTCATGGACTTCGAGTTCATGGGCGGCTCGATGGGGGCCGCGGTGGGCGAGGGGATCGTGGCCGCCGCCAAGCTCGCGGTGTTGCAGGACGCGCCGCTCATCGTGTTCACCGCCTCCGGCGGCGCGCGCATGCAGGAAGGTGCGATCAGCCTGATGCAGATGCCGCGCACCATCATCGCCACGCGCATGGTCAAGGAAGCCGGCCTGCCCTTCATCGTCGTGCTGACCGACCCCACCACAGGCGGCGTCACCGCCAGTTTCGCGATGCTGGGCGACATCCAGCTTGCCGAGCCGGGCGCGATGATCGGCTTTGCGGGTGCCCGGGTGATCGAGCAGACAGTGCGGGAAAAACTGCCGGAAGGCTTCCAGCGCGCCGAATATCTGCACGAGCACGGCATCGTCGATATCGTGGTCAAGCGCACGGACCTTGCGGCCACGCTCGCCCGCCTGATCTCGCTGTTGCGCGTGAAAGACATCGCCGAGGCAGCGTGAGCGACGCGCCCAGGGGCGGCCGCTTCGACGCCATCGTCCAGCGCCTGCACGCGCTGCATCCGCGCGCCATCGACCTCAGTCTTGTCCGGCTCGAAGACCTGCTGGAGAAGCTCGACCATCCGGAGCGGCGTCTGCCGCCGGTGATCCACGTCGCCGGCACTAACGGCAAGGGCAGCACCTGCGCCTTCCTGCGCGCCTGCGTCGAGGCCACCGGGCTGCGCGCGCATGTGTACACCTCGCCGCATCTGGTGCGCTTCAACGAACGCATCCGCCTCGCGGGCGATCTGGTCGAGGACGCGGCGCTGGCCGACGCGCTGGAATTCGTCGAGGGCGCCAACGACGGTGCCGCCGTCACGGTGTTCGAGGTCATCACCGCCGTCGCCTTCGTGCTGTTCGCGCGCGTGCCGGCCGATCTGTGCATTCTCGAAGTCGGCCTCGGCGGGCGGCTCGATGCCACCAATGTCATCCCCGCCGCCGCCGCCGGGGCGATCACGTCGATTTCGTTCGATCACCGCGACTGGCTCGGCGACACCCTGCCGCTTATCGCCGCGGAAAAGGCCGGCATCATGAAGCCGGGCATGCCGACCGCCACCGGCACGCAGCCGGCCGAGATCCTCGCCGTCCTGCAAGCGACGGCCGATGCCGTGGGCGCCCGGCTGCTCCGGCGCGGCCGCGACTGGACCGTCGCCGCGACGCCGGATGGCATCCGCTTCGAGGACGCGGCCGGGGCCGTGCACCTGCCCAGGCCGTCGCTGCCCGGCCCGCATCAGATCGACAATGCCGGCATCGCGCTGGCCGCGCTGCGCGCCAGCGGTCTGAAGGTGCCAGATGCCGCCCTCGCTCGGGGCATCGCGCACGCGCAATGGCCGGCGCGGTTGCAGCGCCTGCGCGGGCATCTGGCGCAAACCCTGCCGGCGCACTGGGAACTCTGGCTCGATGGCGGCCACAATGCCGGCGCGGGCGAGGTGCTGGCCGAGCATCTGCGCACATGGTCCGACCGCGACCTGCACATCCTGGTTGGCATGAAACGCTCCAAGGACGCCGAGGGATTCCTCCGCCCGTTGCTGCCCCATGCCACGACGCTGTGGGCGGTGGCCGAGCCCGGCCAGCACCTCGCGCAGCCGGTCGAGGACATCGTGGCGGCCTCGGGCGGCATCGCCCGGCCGGGCCCGACGATCGCCGAAGCCCTCGCCGCCCTGCCACGCGGCGCCGACCCCGCGCGCGTGCTGATCTGCGGCAGCCTGTATCTGGCCGGTGAGGTGCTGAAAGCCGACGCAGGCTGACCTTCCGACAATTTCCTATTTGACAAATAGGAAATAGGCCCGGCGATACTGCCCCGGACAGCAGGGGCAGGCACCTTCCATGCGGGGTTGCGACAAGGCGGCGGCGGCCGGGGTGCTGCTCGCGCTCGGGGCGGCGGCGAACCTTCCGGCCCGCGCCGACGGGTTCGACCTCGCGGTGCCGGCGGCGAGTGTCCCGGCCGTGCCTGCGCGCGTGGACGAGGCCGGTATCGCGGGCTTTCTCGGCACATGGGCGCGCGCGGTGGCTGCCGCGCGCGCCACGCAGCCAAGCTGGAGCAGCCCCGTCGTCACCACCACCGGCCTGCTCGAACAGCGCGTGCGCTTCGACGTCCAGCAACAGAACGCCAAGGGCGGCCAACAGACCACCGGCTTCGACGGCGGCAGGGGCGTGGATCTGATCGTCGGCCCCACGACCGAAATCCAGATCGCCGCCGCCCCGTACCTCACCCGCACCACGCCGGACGGCAAGGGCGATGCGGGCGGGCTGGCCGACTGGCCGTTCCTGCGGCTGGAGCAACGCCTGGCCAGCAGCCCGGCGAGCGCCGGCAACTACGTGCTGACCGCCTGGGTTCAGGCGCAGGCGCCGACGGGCATCGCGCCGTTCGGCAGCCATGCCTGGACCTTCCAGCCCACGCTCGCCTTCGGCAAGGGCTGGGGCGATTTCGACATTCAGGGCACGGTTTCCGCCACGCTGCCGGCCTCGCGGGATGCGGTACTCGGCCACCCGATGCAGAGCAACGTGGCGTTCCAGTACAATCTCTGGACCTTGCTCTGGCCGGAACTGGAAGTCAGCTGGACCTATTACCCGGATGGCGCGCGCGGCGGGCGCAATACGGTCTATCTGGCGCCCGGCCTCGTGGTCGGCAAAATCCCCCTGGCCAACGAC
>JAKBCB010000251.1 GCA_021808185.1 Pseudomonadota bacterium | reverse complement strand
GCGCGGCGACAAGGTGGTGCCGACCTTCACGGTGGAAGACCCCTCCGGCGCCGCCAAGGGCTCGGCCGAGGCGGCCCCGGTGGACGCCGCGCAATGGGCCGAGGGCACCGTGCCGATGCTGCGGCAAGCCGCGACCGCGGGCGCCCCCACCATTGCCGCATTGCTGACGCGCATCGAGGCCGAGCGCCGGCTGAGCGACCCGAACAGCCTGCTCAACCGGCCGGCGCGCGTGCATGTCCCCGACGTGACCGGCGCGCCCGGCGACGGCAACCGCCAGCTTGCCCGGCAACTGCGCCTGCAACTGCCGCAAATCGGCGAGATCGTGCAGGACAAGCCGGAAGGGGCCGACTTCGTGGTGCAAGGCGAGGTCAAGACGGCGCCCGGCGCCGCCGGCACCGAACGCATCGAAATTCAGTGGGTCGTCCACGACGCGCAAGGCCGTGAACTCGGCCGCATCGTGCAGCTGAACGAGATCACGCCCGGATCGCTCGACCGTTACTGGGGCGATACCGCGCTGGTGGTGGCGCAGGAGGCGGCGGGCGGGCTGCGCGACGTGATCCTCAACGCGCTCGGCGCCAAGGCGGACGCTAAGGCGGGCGCCAAGATGGATGCAAAGTCGGGCGTCACGCCCGCTGTCAACCCCGCGACACCGTGACCGGCGCGGACATCCATGACGGTTCGTGGACAGTGGCGCGGGCGGTTGCTAGAAGGCGCGCGGCCGTAAGCCGCCCGGCCAATCCGCCGCCGCGCCCCCATTCCCTGCCCTGTCCCGGACGGCGACGTGCGGGACCGACCATCCTGGATCGGACCCGATGAAGATCGTTGCCTGCAACAGCAACCGCCCGCTGGCCGAGGCGGTCGCCGCCGCGCTGAACCTGCCGCTGACCCGCGCCTCGGTCCGCCGCTTCGCGGACATGGAAATCTTCGTCGAGATCCATGAGAACATCCGTGGCGAGGACGTGTTCGTCATCCAGTCCACGTCCTACCCGGCCAACGACAACCTGATGGAACTGCTGATCACGCTCGATGCCCTGCGCCGCGCCTCGGCGCGCCGGGTGACGGCGGTGATCCCGTATTTCGGCTATGCGCGGCAGGACCGCAAAAGTGGGCCGCGCACCCCGATCTCGGCCAAGCTGGTGGCCAACCTGATCACCGAGGCCGGCGCCAACCGGGTGCTGACGATGGATCTGCACGCGGGGCAGATCCAGGGCTTCTTCGACATCCCGGTGGACAACCTGTTTGCCGCCCCCCTGTTCGCGCGCGACATCCAGGAAACGTTCAAGGGCCGCGACGTGATGATCGTCTCGCCCGACGTGGGCGGCGTGGTGCGCGCGCGCGCCATCGCCACGCGGCTGAACTGCGACCTCGCCATCATCGACAAGCGGCGCGAGCGCGCGGGCGTGTCGGAGGTGATGAACGTGATCGGCGATGTCTCCGGCCGCGACTGCATGCTGGTGGACGACATCGTGGATTCGGGCGGCACGCTGTGCAACGCCGCCGCGGCGCTGATCTCCCACGGCGCGCGCTCGGCCAGCGTGTATGTGACGCATGGCGTGCTCTCGGGCGGCGCTGTCGCGCGCATCTCCTCCTCGCCGGTGGAGATGCTGACCATCACCGACAGCATCCTGGCCACGGAAGCGGTGAAGGTCGCGCCGAATATCCGCCAAAGCACCATCGCCCCGCTTCTCGCCGAGGCGATGCGGCGCATATCCGACGAAAGCTCGGTCAGCTCGCTGTTCGACTGACCGCATCCAGGGGAACGACCGATGAAGCTGTATTATGCGCCGGGCGCCTGCTCGATCGGCATCCACGTGCTGCTGGAGGAGATCGGCAAGCCGTACGACCTGGTGCAGACCGACCTGCGGGTGCCGCCGCCGGAGCGGACCGTGACCCCGGTGAACCCCAAGGCGCGGGTGCCGACGCTGGTGCGCGACGATGGCTCCGTGCTGACCGAATACCCCGCCATCGCGCTGTGGCTCGCGCGCACCAACCCCGAGGCGCATCTGATCCCCGAGGATCTGGAGGGCGAGGTGCGCACGGTCGAGGCGCTCGACTTCTGCGTCAGCACGCTGCACATGCAGGGCTTTTCCCGCCTGTTCTACACCCGCCGGGCCAGGACGCCGGAGGACGCGGAGGCGAACATGGCGGTCGGCAAGGATATCCTGGCGCGCGGCTTCGCCCGGATCGAGGACATGCTCGCGGGGCGCGACTGGCTGACCGGCACCTACTCGGCGGCCGATACGGCGCTGTTCTATGTCTGCCTGTGGGCGGGTAGCTTCGCCATCGATCTGCCGCCCAACGCCGCCGCGCATTTCGCCCGCATGAAGGCGCGCCCGGCGGTACAGCGCACGCTGGCGCAGGAGGGGCTGGCCTGACCCCGGTGCTCACCGCCCGCCCGTTCTGGTTCCTCCGCCACGGCGAGACCGACTGGAACGCGCAGGGGCTGTCCCAGGGCAACGTCGATATTCCGCTCAACCCGAACGGGCTGGCGCAGGCGCGGGCGGCGGCGGAATTGTTGCGCGGGCGCGGCATCGCCAGCATCGTCGCCTCGCCTTTGTCCCGCGCGCTGGTCACGGCGGAGATCGCGGCGGCGGCGCTGGGCCTGCCGGTGCTGATCGACGAGGCGCTGCGCGAGGTGCGATTCGGCGTGCAGGAAGGCCAGCCGATGCAGGACTGGTTTTCGGATTGGATCGACGAGCGGTTCACCCCCGCCGGGGCGGAGCCGTTCGCGGAGCTGCGCGCCCGCGCGGTGGGCGCGATCAACCGCGCGCTGGACCTGCCGGCGCCGGTGCTGGTGGTGGCGCACGGCGCGCTGTTCCGCTCGCTGCGCTCGGCCATGGGCCTGCCGGCGCATGAGCGGCTGCCGAATGCAACCCCGATCCTGTGCGCGCCGAACGGCGCGGGCTGGACGCTGGAGGCGTTCTAGGCGCGGGCTACATCAGCACGAAATCGCGCGGCACCGGCGGCGCCGGCAGGTCGGTCTCGCCCATTGCCTCGCGCAGATTGGCCTCGATGGTGTCGGCCAAGGCCGCGATCGGCACATCGTTGGGCAGATCTCCGAACGGCTGCTCCAGTTCGTCGCCCAGCGCGTCGAGGCCGAAGAAGGCATAAGCGACCAGCCCGGCGGCAAGTGGCGTGCCCCAGCCCAGCGAATCGGCGAAGCCGAACGGCAGCAGGATGCAGAACAGGTAGGCCGTGCGGTGCAACAGAAGCGTGTAGCCGAACGGGACCGGCGTCCCGCGCAGGCGTTCGCAGGCGGCCTGCACCATCGTCATGCGCGCGACCGTCTGATCCAGCGCCTGCCATGCGATGTCGCCGATCGCGCCGGACCCGCGCAGCCCCGCGAGCAGGGCGCCGATGCGGCCGAGCAAAACATCCGGCGGGTTGCGCCCCGCCTGGAACGCGGCCAGCGCGTCGGGCGGCACATAGCGGGTCGCCTTGCCCACATCCGCGCCCGGACGCAGATGCACCGCCAGCGCCTGCGCAAACGCGATGGCCAGCGTCAGCAGCCGGCGGCGTTCATCGGGCGGCAGGATCATGGTCTGGCGCGCGAAACTTCGGCTGGCCGCGACAAGCTCGCCCCATTGGCGCCGCGCTTCCCACCAGCGGTCGTAACAGGCGCTGTTGCGGAACCCGAGGAAGATCGACAGCGCGATGCCGATCAGCGCGAACGGCCCGCCGCTGAAGTTCGGCAGCAGCCCCGGCCGCGACTGGTGCAGCCATGCGACCAGCGCCGAGAGCGCGGCGGTGGCCAGTATCCCCGGATAGATACGCGGCACGATCGATCCGCGCAGGATGAAGAACAGTTGCAGGAAGTGCGGGCGCGGGCGGACGATCATCGGGCAAAGCTCTGGTATGGCGTACGGGCCGGCAATGGCTGGCTGTCCGTGTAGCGGAGCCAGGGTGACGGAGCCATCCGCCGCCGCCCTTCCCCTGCCCGCCCCCCTCTGCTATAGCCCCGCCCCGCGCCGGCACCCCTGGAGGCCGGCGCTTTACGCATTGGAGCGAACCATGGCCAACTACACGACCATCGAGGCCGAGGCGCGCGCGCGTGCAGGTAAGGGGGCAGCACGGGCGACTCGGCGTGGCGGGAAGGTTCCCGCCGTCATCTACGGTGCCCACCAAACCCCCGACCTGATCGCGCTCGATCCGCGCCTCGTGTATCGCGAGCTGCACCACTCCGGCTGGCGCTCGCGCCTGTTCGAGGTGAAAGTCGGCGAGACCACCAGCCGCGTGCTGATCCGCGACGTGCAGTTCCACCCCGTCACCGACCAGCCGGTGCATGTGGACTTCCAGCGCCTCGCGCCCGGCGAGAAGATCCGCGTGGCGGTGGCCGTGGTGTTCCACAACGAACTCACCTCGCCCGGCCTGAAGCGCGGCGGCGTGCTGAACGTCGTGCGCCACTCCGTCGAGTGCCTGGTCGATCCGGACAACGTGCCGCCGCATTTCGACGCCGATCTCGGCGCGCTCGACATCAACGACACCGTGCGCTGGTCGGCGCTGAGCGGCACCGAGGGCATCCGCCCGACCATCACCGACCGCGACTTCGTCATCGCCACCATCGCGCCGCCGACCAAGGGCGCCGAGCCGGTGGCCGAGGCGGGTGCGGCGGCGGCGGCGGCCCCGGCGGCCAAGGGCAAGGCGGCGGCCCCGGCGGCCAAGACGGCGGCCCCGGCAGCCAAGGCTCCTGCGGCCAAGGCCCCGGCCAAGGCGCCCGCGAAGAAGTAACGCAGCGGACTGGCGCGCCATGTTGCTCTGGGTGGGCCTCGGCAACCCCGAGCCGAACATGGCGCGTCAGCGCCACAATATCGGCTTCATGGCCCTGGACGTGATCGCCGCCCGCCATGGGTTTTCCCCCTGGCGGCAGCGGTTCAAGGGGCTGGTGGCTGAGGGAACCATCGGCGGCGAGAAGGTGATCGGCCTCAAGCCGATGACCTACATGAACGTGTCCGGCGAAAGCGTGCAGGCGGCGGCCGGGTTCTACAAGCTGCCGGCCACCGCCATCACCGCCTTTCACGACGAGCTGGACCTGATTCCCGGCAAGGTGCGGGTCAAGCGCGGCGGCGGGGCCGCCGGGCATAACGGGCTGCGCAGCATGGACCGGATGCTCGGCACGCCGGACTACTGGCGCGTGCGCCTCGGCATCGGCCACCCCGGCAGCAAGGAGCGGGTGACCGGCTACGTGCTGGGCGATTTCGCCAAGGCGGACGTGACGTGGCTGGTGCCGGTGTTGGACGCGGTGGCGGATTCGGCGGCATTGCTGGCCACCGGCAGGACGGAAGAATTCATGACGAAAGTCGCGCTGCTTACTCAGGACGTGAAGTAATCATGGGCTTTAATTGCGGCATCGTCGGCCTGCCCAATGTCGGCAAGAGCACCCTGTTCAACGCGCTGACGGCCACCGCCGCCGCGCAGGCGGCAAATTACCCGTTCTGCACCATCGAGCCGAATGTCGGCCGCGTGGCGGTGCCGGACCCGCGCCTTGCGGTGCTGTCGGCCATCGGCAAGAGCCAGAAGATCGTGCCCACGAGTCTGGAATTCGTCGATATCGCGGGCCTCGTGCGCGGGGCGAGCAAGGGCGAGGGCCTGGGCAACCAGTTTCTGGCGAACATCCGCGAGGTGGACGCCATCGTCCACGTCCTGCGCTGTTTCGAAGACCCGGACGTGACCCATGTCGAGGGCAACATCGATCCGATCCGCGATGCCGAGACGGTCGAGACCGAACTGATGCTCGCCGACCTCGATAGCTGCGAAAAGCGGCTGGTGAACCTGCAAAAGCGCGCCAAGGGCGGCGACAAGGAGAGCGCCGCGCAGGCCGCGCTGCTGGAACCCATCGTTGCGGCGCTTCAGGAGGGCCGCCCGGCCCGCACCGCGATCCGGCCGGAGG
>JAKBCB010000250.1 GCA_021808185.1 Pseudomonadota bacterium | reverse complement strand
GCGAAGCCGCCGCACCGGGCACGTCGATGGACCTCGTCGGGCCATCCGGCAGCTTCTACTTGCGCGACGTGCGCCGGTCGCTGCTGTTTCTTGCGGGTGGAACCGGGCTCGCGCCGTTCCTCGCGATGCTTGGCAGGCTCGCCGCCACCGGCAGCACGCAGCCTGTGCACCTGGTCTATGGCGTGACCAACGACACCGATCTGGTCGAAGTCGCGCGGCTGGAAGCGTTTGCCCGCCAAATCCCGGGCTTCACCTTCGCCACCTGCGTGGCCGCCGCGGACAGCACGCATCCGCGCAAGGGCTACGTGACCGCGCATGTCGAACCCGTGCATCTCAATGGCGGCGACGTGGACATCTATCTGTGCGGCCCGCCGCCGATGGTGGATGCGGTGCGCGCGTGGCTGTCCGCGCGGGGTGTCACGCCGGCCAATTTCTACCACGAAAAATTCTCGCCCAGCGGTGCCGTGACCGCGATCGGCGAGCCCCACCGGCCGGCGGCGTGAGGCGGCGATGAACACGTATCCAGGCCGCTTCGCCGGCAAATCCGCGCTGGTGACAGGCGCGGCGCAAGGGATCGGGCGCGACGTGGCGCTGCGGATGGCGAGTGAGGGCGCGCGCGTCGCCCTGGTGGACCGCTCCGACCTCGTCGAGGACGTTCGGCGGCAGGCCGGTGGCGAGGCCATGGCGGTCATCGCCGACCTGGAGACCTTCGCCGGTGCCTCGGACGCGGTGGCGCAGGCGCGGGCACGCTTCGGCGGCATCGACATCCTGGTGAACAATGTCGGCGGCACGATCTGGGCAAAGCCCTTCGCGCAGTACGAGGAAGCGCAGATCGAAGCGGAAATCCGCCGCTCGCTGTTTCCCACGCTGTGGTGCTGTCGCGCCGTGCTGCCGGCGATGCTGGCGCGGGACGGCGGCGTCATCGTCAACGTGTCCTCCGTGGCCACGCGCGGCATCAACCGCGTGCCGTATTCAGCGGCCAAGGGCGGCGTGAACGCCATCACCGCCTCGTTGGCCATGGAATACGCGGAACACGGCATCCGCGTCTGCGGCGTGGCGCCGGGCGGCACGCAGGCACCGCCGCGCCGGGTGCCGCGCAACACCGCCCCGCGCAGCGCGGACGAGGACATCTGGATGCAACAGGTGGTGGAGCAGACCGTCTCCTCCAGCCTGCTGAAACGCTACGGCACGACCGAAGAACAGGCGGCGGCGATCCTGTTCCTGGCCTCGGACGAGGCTTCGTACATCACCGGCGTCACCCTGCCCGTCGCGGGCGGTGATCTCGGCTGACCCAACGGTGCCGGACCGCGTCCGGCAAAATCCAAACGGAGGAAGACACGATGAGCGACAATCTGATGGACACCAAGGACGTGAAAGACCTGCTGATGAAGGTCAGCGGTCTGGACAACGGCGCCGGCAACGTGCGGCTGAAGCGCATCGTGCACCGGGTTCTCGGCGACCTGTTCCGCACCATCGAGGACTTCGATGTGCAGCCCGACGAGTTCTGGAGCGCCGTGAGCTATCTCACCCGCCTCGGCCAGGCGCGCGAGACGGCATTGCTGGTGCCGGGCATCGGCCTGGAGAGCTTCCTCGACATGCGAATGGATCGCGCCGAGGCGCAGGCCGGGATCGCGGGCGGCACGCCGCGCACGGTCGAGGGTCCGCTCTATGTCGCCGGCGCGCCAATGTCGAAGGGCGAGGCGCGGCTCGACGACGGCAGCGAACAGGGCGAGGTGCTGTTCATGGATGGCCAGGTGCGCGACGTGAACGGCAAGCCGCTGGCCGGCGCTGTGGTCGATGTGTGGCACGCAAACACGCTCGGCGGCTATTCGTTCTTCGATCCGTCGCAGCCGAAATACAATCTGCGCCGCCGCATCGAGACCGACGCCGACGGGCGCTATCGCTTCCGCTCGCTGCTGCCGGCCGGATATGCCTGCCCGCCGGAGGGGCCGACCCAGGAACTGCTCGACCAGCTCGGCCGGCACGGCCACCGCCCCGCGCACATCCACTTCTTCGTCTCGGCCGCCGGCTACCGGAAGCTGACGACGCAGATCAACATCGACGGCGACGCCTATCTGCACGACGACTTCGCCTTCGCCACGCGCGATGGGCTGATCCCACCGGTACGGCACGTGACGGACGCGGCGGCGATCCACGCGCGCGGCCTGAACGCACCCTACGCCGAAATCACCTTCGATTTCGTGCTGCACGCCGAAACCGAAGCCGGCCCGAACCCGGACGTGATCCGCGAACACGCCCCGGCCGACTGAGCGCACCCAGGCAGCCCTGGCGGTGAACGAACGGGCGGCGTGCGCGCCGCCCGCCCCTGCCCGCCCCACTCGGAAGACAAACCATGCCCGACAGCACGATCACCCTCCCGGCGGATCTGCGGCGAGACCTCGCGGTCGCCACGATCCAGACAACGATCGTGGACGTGCCGACCGTCCGCCGCCACAAGCTCTCGCAGACCTCGGTGACGGCGCAGAGCTACGTCATCGTCGAACTGCGCCTCGCCAACGGCGTCACCGGCATCGGCGAGGCGGCAACACTCGGCGGCCCGCGCTGGAGCGAGGAAAGCGTCGAGGGCATCAAGGCCACGATCGACACCTACCTCGCCCCCGCCCTGATCGGCGAACACGCGGACCGCTTCGCGGCTGCCGGCGCGCGGATGGACGCGGCGGCCAAGCGCAACAACGCGGCGAAAGCGGCGCTGGAGACGGCGCTGTTCGATGCCGTCGGCCGCACGCTCGGCCTGCCGGTCGCGGCCCTGCTGGGTGGTGTCGTGCGCAACCGCTTCCCGGTGCTGTGGACGCTCGCCTCCGGCGATGTCGCCCAGGAAATCGAGGAAGCCGAGGCCAAGCTCGCCGCCCGGCTGCACGACACCTTCAAGGTGAAGATCGGCGCGCTGACGCCCCAGGCCGATCTCGCCCGCCTGCGCCGCCTCGCGGCCGCATTGGAAGGGCGCGCCAACCTGATCGTGGATGCCAACCAGGCGTGGGACGAGACGACGGCGGTGCGCTGCCTGCCGACGCTGGCGGATCTCGGCATACGCCTCGTGGAGCAGCCGCTGCCGGCCTGGAACGTGCCCGGCATGGCCCGCCTGCGCGCCCGCTCCGCCGTGCCGCTGATGGCCGACGAGTGCGTGTTTTCACCGCAGGAGATGTTGTCCGTCGCCCAGGCGGCGGCGGCCGATGTGGTCTCGCTGAAGCTGGTGAAACACGGCGGCCTGATGAATTTGCAGCGCGTCGCCTCCGTCGCCGAAGCCGCCGGGATTGGCCTGTATGGCGGCTGTCTGCTGGAAAGTTCGGTCGGCGCCGCGGCGCATCTGCATGCCTTCGCCGGGCTGCGCGACCTCGGCTGGGGCTGCGAGCATTTCGGCCCGCAAATCCTGACCGACGACCTGGTGACGGAGAAGCTGCGCTTCGCCGATTTCCACGTCCACCTGCCCGACGGCCCGGGCATCGGGGTCACGCTCGATCGCGACAAGCTGCGCCGTTACGCCCGCACCTGAGGAGAGAACGATGCTCTACTGTATCCGCATGGACGTGCGCGTGCCGCACGACGTGGACGCCGAGCGCTTCGACCGGCTGAAGGCCGAGGAAAAGGCCCGTGCGCGGGAACTGCAACGTACCGGCACGTGGCGGCATCTGTGGCGGATCGCCGGGCACTACGCGAACATCAGCATCTTCGATGTCGCCGATCACGACGAGCTGCACTCCATCCTGTCGTCGCTGCCGCTGTTCCCGTTCATGGAGATGACGGTGATACCGCTGGCGCGCCATCCCTCGGCGATCGAGCCGGGTACCGGCGCGGACTTGGCACGGGCGCGCGGCCCTGGTACGACCTGACGCCATGGTATCGGTAGTCGCGCCCATGGTGGCAGGCCGGGGGGCTGTCGCCATCCGGCATGCCCGCGCGGCCGGATCGACGGGGCGCTCATGATCGACAAATTCGTCCGTTCGGTGGCCGAGGCGCTGGAAGGCGTCGCCGATGGCTCGACCGTGCTGGTCGGCGGCTTCGGCGCGGTCGGCCAGCCCAACGCGCTGATCGAGGGACTGATCGAGCAGGGCGCCAAGGATCTGACCGTGGTGGCGAACAACGCCGGCACTGGGCAGGTCGGGCTGGCGCGGCTGATGCTGCTCGGGCGGGTGCGCAAGATCGTGTGCTCGTTTCCCCGCTCCGCCGGATCGGTGGTGTTCGAGGAACTGTACAAGGCGGGCAGGATCGAGCTGGAGATCGTGCCGCAGGGCACGCTGGCCGAACGCCTGCGCGCGGCCGGCGCCGGGGTGCCCGCGTTCTTCACCGCAACAGCGGCGGGTACGCTGCTGGCGCAGGGCAAGGAGGTGCGCGACTACAACGGCCGCCCCTGCGTGCTGGAACTCGCTCTGCCCGGCGACGTGGCGCTGGTCGAGGCGTGGCGCGCGGACCGGTGGGGCAACCTCGCCTACCGCTCATCGGGGCGGAACTTCAACCCGATCATGGCGATGGCGGGCAAGCTGACGGTCGTGCAGACGCAGCATGTCGCCGCCGACCCCGGCATCGATCCGGAGATCGTTGTGACGCCCGGCATCTTCGTCGATCGGGTGGTTCACATCCCCTACGGCGACCCCCAGGGCTGAAACGGAGAGCCGCGATGTCCGAAGCGATGGTTGGCTTTCGTCCGCTGGGCCGGCAGCAAATGGCGGCGCGTGTGGCGCGCGACATCCCCGATGGCTGGTACGTCAATCTCGGCATCGGCGTGCCGACGCTGGTCGCGGACCATATCCCGCCCGATCGAGAGGTCGTCATTCATTCCGAGAACGGCCTGCTCGGCATGGGGCCGGCGCCGGAGGCCGGACAGATCGATCCCTGGCTCATCAACGCGGGCAAGCAGCATGTCACGCTGCGCCCGGGCGGCAGCTATTTCCACCATGCCGACAGCTTCTCGATGATCCGCGGCGGCCATCTCGACCTGTGCGTGCTCGGCGCATTCGAGGTGGCGGCGAACGGCGACATCGCGAACTGGGCCGTGCCGAACACGGACGGTGCCCCGGCCGTGGGCGGCGCGATGGACCTCGCCGTGGGCGCGCGGCGCGTCTGGGTGGTGATGGAGCACACCACCAAGGACGGCCAGCCGAGGCTCGTGGAACGCTGCGCCTATCCGTTGACCGCGCCGGGCGCGGTGACGCGCGTTTACACCAACCTCGCCGTCATCGACATCACGCAAGCCGGCTTCGTCCTGCGCGAAATGGCGCCGGGACTGGACTTCGCGACGCTTCAGCAGCGCACCGGCGCCCCGTTGCACCGCGCGCCATAAGGGATGCCCGGACCATGACAGAGGCTTTCATCTGCGATTTCGTGCGCACGCCGATCGGCCGCTATGCCGGGGTGTTCAAGGACGTGCGCCCGGACGACCTGCTCGCGCACACCTTGCGGGCGCTGGTGGCGCGCAACCCGCGCGTGGACTGGGCGGCGATCGACGATTGCCTCGTCGGCTGCGCCAACCAGGCCGGCGAGGACAATCGCAACGTCGCGCGCATGGCGGTGCTGTTGGCCGGGTTGCCCGTGTCGGTGCCCGGCGCCACGGTGAACCGGCTGTGCGGCTCCGGGCTCGACGCGGTCGGCACGGCGGCGCGCATGATCCGCTCCGGCGACGCGGACATCGTGCTGGCCGGCGGCGTGGAAAGCATGACCCGCGCGCCCTTCGTGCTGCCCAAGGCCACGACCGCGTTTTCGCGGGACGCAAAGATCGAGGACACCACGATCGGCTGGCGCTTCGTCAATCCGATGATGAAAAAGACCCATGGCACCGATGCCATGCCGGAGACCGGCGAGAACGTGGCCGAGCAGTTCCACATCTCGCGTGAGGATCAGGATCTGTTCGCCTATCGCTCCCAGCAAAAGACCAAGGCGGCGCAGGATGCCGGCTTC
>JAKBCB010000249.1 GCA_021808185.1 Pseudomonadota bacterium | reverse complement strand
TTGCGGCGCAACAGGGCGCGGATGCGCTCCAGCAGCAGCCGCTGGCTGAACGGCTTGGTGATGTAGTCGTCCGCGCCCAGGCGCAGGCCCATCAGCTCGTCCACCTCCTCATCCTTCGAGGTCAGGAAGATCACCGGCAGCGAGGAGCGCTGGCGCAGGCGTTGCAGCAGCTCCATGCCATCCATGCGCGGCATCTTGATGTCGAGCACCGCAAGATCGACCGGGCGGGCGATGATGCCTTGCAGCGCGCTTTCCCCGTCGGTGTAGGTGCGCACCTGGAAGCCTTCCTGCTCCAGGGTCATGGCGACGCTGGTCAGGATGTTGCGGTCGTCATCGACCAGGGCGATCGTCTGCTTCATGGTGTCGTTCCTGTCCGCGGCCCGGCATGGCGAACCAGCGGACCGCCTGCATATGAGCGGCGATTGTGGCGCATTGAGGATGGAAGGTGCAGGGAAAATGGCGGATGACGCGGATGCGCCGGCATGGGCCGCGCGAAAGCTGCTGCGCGCGGCCCGGGCCGGCACGCTGGCAAGCAGTGCCGAGGGCCAGCCCTTCGCCTCGCTGGTGACGCCGGCCTGCGCGCCGGATCTGTCCGTCCTGCTGCTGCTGTCGGATCTGTCCGAGCACACGCGCCACCTGCGCGCCGAACCGCGTTGTGCCGTCCTTGTGGCTGGCACGCCGGAGGCGGCGAACCCGCAGACGGCCCCGCGCGTGACGGTCACGGGGCTGGCCGAGCGGATCGACGACGCGGGCCTGAAGGCGCGCTGGCTTGCCGTGCATCCGTACGGCGCGCTCTACGCCGATTTCGGCGATTTCCACCTGTGGCGCATCCGCCCCCGCGCGGGCCTGTTCGTCGGCGGCTTTGCCCGCGCGAACCGGCTGAAGCAGGCGGACCTCACGCCCGACCCGCAAGCGGTCGCGGCGCTGGCGGCGGCCGAGGCGGATATTCTGGCGCATTGCAACGCCGACCACGCGCAGGCCATGACCACGCTGGCGCACTCCGCCGGCGGCACCGGCGAAGGCTGGCGCATGGTGGCGGCCGATGTCGATGGCTGCGACCTCGCGCTCGGCGAGCAGGTCGTCCGCGCGCCCTGGTCCGCGCCGGTGGCGGACGCGGACGCGGTGCGCAAGGAGCTGATTCTGGCGCTGCGGCGGCTGCGCGGGGGTTAGCCGCCGACCTGCCGCACCCAGTCGCCCAGATTGTAGTGGTTGGAAATGCGCGCCACCTTGCCGTCGCGCAGCGTGAAGAACGCGCCCGCCGGCAGCGTGTAGGTCTGCCCCGATGCTGGCGGCGTGCCGGCCGGAACGCCGGGGTCGGTGGCGATATACGTGCCGCGCACCACGAACTCGGCCGCCGCGCGCGTGCCGGTTGGCTCGGTCAGGACCACCAGATCGATAATCTGTTCGCGGTAGCAGCGGTCCATATGCGCGATGAAGCGGCGGAACGCGTCCTTGCCCACGTCCTCGCCGCCCTGGCTGATGCCGTGCACCACGTCCTCGGTCAGCAGCGCGAGGAACGCTTCGGCGTCGCCCGCGTTGAAGGCCGCGTAATAGGCGCGGACCAGTTGCTCGGCGGCGCTCATGCCGCCGCCGTCAGGCGCTTGATGAACGCCGAAATCCGGTGCCGCCGCAGCTCCGACCGGGCCGCGCCGTCACGCGCCATATAGTTCATCTGCATCACATACCTCTGCCCGACATGCCGCTTGTGGCCGTGCCACGCCGTGGGGCCATTGGGGAACACCAGCAGCGTGCCGTCCACCGGCGGCACCTCCACCGCGAAATTCTCGATATCGGTGCCCGAGCGCAGCAGCCGCAGGCAGCCCTCGTGGCTCGCCCAGGCCGCCGTTTGCGGGTTGAGATACAGCAGCACCGTGACGCGCTTAGAGGTGCTGTCCGTGTGGATCTGCCCGTCCTTCTCGCGCGAACGGCCGCGCAGCGTCACCATCGTCGGCGCGCCGGACAGATCGAGACCGAATTTCTCCGCGATCGCCTGCCGCAGCGTGGGGCCTTCCAGCTCGGCCACCAGCGCGCGCCCGAGCGGGCCGAGGCGCAGGCTGCCGGTCGGGAACGAACCGCCCTGCGACATCGGCGGCAATTCCTTCACCAGCGCGCCGAGCGACTCGGGGCGCACGAAATTCGGAATCACCACATGCGCGAACGGATCGCTCGCGGGCGGTGCCGCGCGCAGCGCGTCGTAGTCCAGGCGGATCATCGGGGCCCTCCGGTCGAACGGGCGAAAACATAGGGCGCGCCGGGCACCTCCGCCATGTCCGCGCGTCGGATCAGCCACGTTTGATGCCGAACAAGTTTCCGGCTATCTCGCGGCGCAGCATGGACGCCACACCCGCCATCGTCGTCGATCCGCTCATTCAGGGGCCGCTGCCCGCCTACCGGGCGCTGGTGGCCGATGGGCGCTTGGTTTCCGACCCCGCGCAGCGCATGGCCGCCGAGCGGTTGCAGGCGCTGTGGACCAAGCTGCGCGGCTACGACCCGCCGCCGCGCACGCCAAGCGGCAACGGCTCGCTGCTCGCCCGCTTCCTGCGCCGCAAGCCGGCCGAGGGCGCGGACGAGGCGCGGCCGAACGGGCTGTATCTGGTCGGCGAGGTCGGGCGCGGCAAATCCATGCTGATGGATCTGTTCTTTGCCGCCGCCCAGTTGTCGCGCAAGCGGCGCATCCATTTCCACCGCTTCATGCAGGACGCGCACGCCGGCATCCATCGCTGGAAGCGCGAGAACCCGGACGGCGAGGACCCGATCCCGCCGCTGGCCGACCGCATCGCGGCCGACGCCGCGCTGCTGTGCTTCGATGAATTCCAAGTCAACGACATCGCCGACGCGATGATCCTCGGCCGCCTGTTCGCCGCCCTGTTCGAGCGCGGCGTGGTCGTGGTGGCGACATCGAACACGCTGCCGGACGATCTGTTCGCGGGCCAGCCGGGGCGGGACGCCTTCCTGCCGTTCATCGCGCTGATCCAGCAGCGGCTGGATGTGCTGGTGCTAGAGGCGGGGCGGGATTTCCGCCGCTCCCGGCTGCGCGGCATGGCGACCTGGCATGTGCCGCCGGATGGGCGGGCGGATCGGGCGCTGGACGCCGCCTTCGCGCAACTGACCGGCAATGCGCCGCCCGCCGAGGAACGCCTTGTCGTCTCCGGCCGCGTGCTGCGCGTGCCGCTCGCGGCCGAAGGTGTGGCCCGTTTCGACTTTTCCGCCCTCTGCGGCACCGCCCTCGGCCCTGGCGACTATCTGGCGATCGCGACGCATTTCCACGCCCTGGTGCTGGACGCGATCCCGCGCCTGAGCCCGGACAACCACGACGAGGCGCGGCGCTTCATCACCCTGATCGACGCGCTGTACGACCACCGCGTCAAGCTGGTCGCCTCGGCGGAGGCCATGCCCGACCAGTTGTATCAGCGCGGCGAGGGGGCCAAGGCGTTCGAGCGGACGGCGTCGCGGCTGGAGGAAATGCAGAGCCAGGACTACCTGGCGCTGCCGCACCTGACCTGAGCGGCCCGCTACCGCAGCGTCTGCCCCGGGATCGGTCCGGCCGCGCTCAGCGCCCGCCATCTGGCGACGTTCTTCAGATGCTCGTCGAGCGAGGCGGAAAACACATGCCCGCCGGTACCGTCGGCGACGAAATACAGGTCGTCCGTCGGCTCCGGCCGCGCCACGGCTTCCAGCGAGGCAAGCCCCGGGCTTGCGATCGGCCCCGGCGGCAGGCCGGCGACGCGATAGGTGTTGAACGGGCTGGCGACCTCCAGGTCGGTCTTGGTCAGTTGCCGCTCGATGGTGCCGAGCCCGTTGCTGACGGCGTAGATCACCGTCGGGTCGGATTGCAGCCGCATCCCCTTGCGCAGCCGGTTGAGGAACACGGCGGCGATGTGCGGCCGTTCCTCGGGCCGGGCGGTCTCGCGTTCGACCATGCTGGCCAGGATCAGCATCTGCGTGGGGCTGGTCAGCGGCAGCCCCGGCACGCGGCTCTGCCACGCCTGCGCGAGCGTTCGCTGCATGGCCGCACTCGCCCGCTCGACGATGGAGGCGCGCGGCGCCCCGAAGTCGAAGGCGTAGGTCTGCGGCAGCATCGCGCCTTCCGGCGGCGTCGGCGTCTCGCCGGTCAGTACCTCGGACTTGCCGAGCAGCCGGGCGATCTGCACCGCCGTCAGGCCCTCGGGGATGGTCAGCTTGTGCTGGACGGGCTTGGCCGTGCGCAGCACCGCCAGCACCTCGCGCAGCGTGGCGCGCTCGGGGAAGGCCAGCTCGCCCGCGTGCAGCTTGCCGCTCAGCGTCGTGGCCAGCGCCGCGAGGCGGAACATGAAACCGCTTTCGACGACCCCCGCGCTCTCCAGCGCCTCGCCCACCTGCCCGAGGGAGCCGTGCGGCACGATCACGGCGCGGGAGACTTCCAGCGGCCCCGGCCGGTCGTAGGCGAAGCGGCCATACCAGCTCAGCCCGGCGCCGGCGATGAGCAGCAGGAGTGGCGCGAGCAGCCAGATTGCGCGCGAGCGGCGCAGGGGATCAGGCCGCTTTCTTGAAGATGACGCTGGCGTTGGTGCCACCGAAGCCGAAGCTGTTGGACAGCGCCACGTCGATCCGTCGTTCCTGCGCCACCCGCGCCACCCGGTCGATCTCGCTCGCGCGGCTCGGATCGTCCAGGTTCAGCGTCGGCGGGGCGATGCCGTCGCGGATCGCCAGGATCGAGAAGATCGCCTCGATCGCGCCGGCCGCCCCCAGCAGGTGCCCGGTGGCCGACTTGGTCGAGGACATGGCGACGCGACGCGCGTCGTCGCCGAACAGCCGCTCCACCGCCTCCAGCTCCAGATCGTCGCCGAGCGGGGTCGAGGTGCCGTGGGCGTTGATGTACTGGATGTCGGACACGCTCAGTCCGCCGTTTTTCAGCGCCGCCTTCATCGCGCGGAACGCGCCTTCGTGGCCTTCGGCCGGGGCGGTGATGTGGTGGGCGTCGCCGGACATGCCGTAGCCGCCGATTTCGGCGTAAATCTTGGCGCCGCGCTTTTTGGCGTGCTCGTACTCTTCCAGCACCAGGACGCCGGCGCCCTCGCCCATCACGAAGCCGTCCCGGTCCTTGTCCCAGGGGCGGGAGGCCAGGGCCGGCGTGTCGTTGAAGCTGGTGGACATCGCGCGCGCGGCGCAGAAGCCCCACATGCCGATCGGGTTCACCGGCGCCTCGGCCCCGCCGGCCACCATCACGTCGGCATCGCCGAACGCGACCAGCCGCGCCGCGTCGCCGATGGCGTGCACGCCGGTGGCGCACGCCGTCACCGCCGAATGGTTCGGACCCTTGAAGCCGTATTTGATCGAGAAATTGCCCGAGGCGAGATTGATCAGCGCGGAGGGGATGAAGAACGGCGACAGCCGCTTGCCCTTGCCGGCCAGGATCAGCCCCGAGCCTTCGAAGATCGTCTCCACGCCGCCGATGCCGGAGCCGATCATGACGCCGGTGGCGCAGCGGTCTTCCTCGTCGGTCGGCATCCAGCCGGAATCCTCGACCGCCTCAGACCCGGCGGCCATCGCGTACTGGATGAACTTGTCCATCTTCTTGTGGTCCTTGGGCGGGACCCACTCGGCGACGTCAAGTTTGCCATCCGCCTTGCCGCCGCGCGGGATGGTGCCGGCGATCCGGCACGGCATGTCCGCCACGTCGAAGGACTGGATGGCGCTGATCCCGGACTCGCCGTTGATCAGCCGCTTCCAGACATGCTCCACCCCGATGCCGAGGGGGGAGACAATTCCCATGCCGGTGACAACGACCCGCCGCATGCTGCTATCCTTCTCTATTCATGGCCAAGAGTGTCGGCGGGCGGCGCCGTTGCGCCGCCGCGCCGGTCATCCGGCCATGCCTCGCAGGTCTGTCGCGCCCTGGACATCGCACGCAAGACGCGTGGCTCAGGCCGCCTTC
>JAKBCB010000248.1 GCA_021808185.1 Pseudomonadota bacterium | reverse complement strand
CAGCCCGAGCGGCTACTACGCCGAATTGCGCCTGTTCCTGGCGCGGCGGCTGCTGGAGCACACCGACCATCCGGTCAGCCGCGTCGCCATGATGAGCGGCTTCGCCAGCGGCTCGGCCTTCGCGCGGGCCTTTCGCGCGCGGTTCCGGGTCAGCCCGTCATCGCTGCGGCGTGGGTCGTAGGCCCGCGTCGCAAGGCCGCCTGCTCAGGGCGACAGGACCGACCAGTCCGCCGTCGTCAGGTCGGCGCAGGCACGCGGCAGGGCCAGCATCGCCAGCCGATGCGGGGGCTTGTCCTGCCGCAGCCCGATATTGAACCGCCACGTCGCCCAGGCCCATCGCAGTGTCAGCGCCGCGCGCGACGGCGCCGGCGCGACCGCGCCGAGATAGACGTAGCGCTGCACGATCTCGGGGCTGGCGGACGAGGCGATCGCGTTGTCGTCGGTGCCGTCGATCGCCAGAAGCGCGACGAGGAACGGCTGCTCGCAGCGTGGCGATCGGCCGATCAGCGTTTGGGGCGTGGGAAACCCTTCGATCTGGACGCCCTGATGCTCCAGCCTGCCGACCAGCGCGCCCATCGTATCGCGGTCGTCGTCGCCGCGGCCGGGGCGGATGACCTGACTGGCGAGCCCCAGCAGGATCACCAGGACAAAGGCGGCGCGAACGAGCGTCTTCATGCCGGGCGCGCGGCCGGGCCGGCATCGGCGGGGGCCGAGGTGGCGAGAATCGGGAACAGCACCGACAGGCCGAGCGCCACCAGCGCGTAGATCGAGACTCCGGGGCCGGAATGCCACCACTGATAGCTCGCCTCGCCGGTGGCCAGCAGCACCAGGCGGATTTCGGTCAGCACGACGCTGGCAACGAGCGAGGCGGCCAGCCAAGGCAGATGCGCGATCCGCAACGATTGGCCCCGGTAGAACACCAGAACCAGAAACGCGAGACCCACGTCCGCGAGCGGAAACGAGGATGAGCAAAAATTCCAGATCACGATGCTGAATGCCGTTGCGCTGTTTTCGACGACGTTGGCATGCGATGCGGCCGTCTCGCCGAGCGTGCCGAGCAGCGCGCTCGTGATGCGCGCGTCCACGCTCGCGACCAGCACATGCAGCGGCGCCACGATCGGCGACATCCAGACGATCTCGAACGCCAGCGCGAACAGCACGAGGCTCATCTGGCGAACCGAGTCGGGCACATTCCGTTCGGTCCGTACCATGCCGCCAAGCACCGCCAGCGCCAGCGCGCATGGCAGCCTTGCTGGGATGAGCAGGATTATGCCCAGGACGAGCGTGCCCACGATCGCGCGCGGAGTGGCGCGCAGGTCGTCGCGTCCCGCGGCGAATCGGGCGAGCACGAGCCCCCACGCGAACACGTCGAACGCGCCGTTATCGAGGACAGCATTGGCGATTCCGGCGAAGGCGGCCTCGTCGCCGGGGTGCGATGCGCGCACGACGTTCGCCCAGAAAGCGAACCCGACAATCAGGATCGCCCAGATCCTCGTTTCATATGCGCCAAGGCGTGTGCGACGCTGCACAACGCTGCCTGCCATGATCGCGCTGTCCCCCTGCTCCGACGAACCCATCGCATTTCGTCAACGTGTTATCAATTGACAAATGCATCTTTTTGCACAATGTTGCAATTCGCACAGATTGATCGCAGGTTCGGCGTCGGAGGATGGTATCGTGAATAGAGCCTTGATTGTGTTTGGCATCGCCTTGGTGGCGGTGTTTGTCGGGGCTCACAGCGCGTTCGCGCAGCCGCCCCAGTTCTGCATCTTCGGGATCTGCTTCGGCGGCGGCGGCGACATGGGTGGCCATGGCTGGCAGGGCGGCGGCTGGCATGGCGGCGGCGATGACCATCATCCCGCGCCGGCACCGCTGTTGGCCGCCGGGATTCCGGCGTTCACCGCCCTGGGCGGCGGTATCCTGGTCGCGCGCCTGAGGAAAAGGATGAAGCGGCGCGGGTGACGCCGGCCGCCGCGCCCCGCCCTCCAACGGCGGGGCAACCCGGCGGTCGCGTCACGATGGCGGCGTGCGGGCGGATGCGACGGCGCCGGGCGGTACGGTGCGCCGCAGGAACGCCGCCAAGTCCCGGAACCCGGCGGAACGCGGGTCCGTGGCACGCCAGACAAGACCGATCTCGCGTCCGACCGGCGCGCCCGTCAGATCGCGGATGCGCAACAAGCCGTCCAGTTCCACCCGTTCGCCGGCCGCCAGGGCCGGCAGCAGCGAGTAGCCTTCGCCGGCCGCGATCATGTGGCGCAGCATCTCCAGGCTGCTGGCATAGCGCGTGCCACGGGCCGCGCCGCACAGCGCGAGCGCCTGATCGCGCAGGCAATGCCCCTCCTCCAGCAACAACAGCCCCTCGCCCGCGAGATCGGCCAGCGCCAGCGCCGGCCGCTGCGCAAGCGGGTGGTCGGCGGGGACAACGACGCGGAACGGCTCGAAGAACAGGGGCTCCACCGTCATCGCCTCGGCCGGAACCGGCAGCGCCAGCAGCACGGCGTCCAGCTCCCCGCCGTGCAGCGCGTGCACGAGGCCGGCCGTGCGCCCCTCCTGCACGCGCAGTTCCAGCCGCGCGAACGCGGCCCGCGCGTCGCGCAGCACGGCCGGCAGATAATACGGGCCGAGTGTCGCGATGACGCCCAGCCGCAGCGGCCCGGTGAGCGGCCCGGCGCGGCTGCCCGCCATGTCCAGCAGCACGCGGGCACCGCCGAGCACCTCGCGCGCCTGGCGCAGCAGCGCCTCGCCCTGCGGTGTCACGGCGATGCGGCGGGTGGTGCGCTCGAACAGCGCGACGCCCAGCAGCCCCTCCAGCTTGCGCACCTGTTCGGACAGGCCGGCCTGGCTGACGCCGCAGCGCTCGGCGGCGCGGCCGAAATGCCGCAACTCGGCGACCGCGACGGCGTATTCGAGGTCGCGCAGGGACAGGCCGGCGAGCGTGTGCGATGCCATGGGATTGATAGGCTAAGCCGAAAGCACGCGCCGGAACCATCGATTTCACCGCGATCCGTGGCGGCGCTAGCGTGGCGTTGCCCCACGGCAGCAGGAGGACAGCATGACCGATCGCACCCCGGACACCATGACCACGACCGGCGGCGCCGCCGTCGCCGACGACAGCAACAGCCTCACCGCCGGCCCGCGCGGCCCGGTGCTGTTGCAGGACTATCACCTGATCGAGAAACTGGCGCACCAGAACCGCGAGCGCATCCCCGAGCGGGTGGTGCACGCCAAGGGGTCGGCCGCCTACGGCACGCTGACCATCACCCAGGACATCACCCGATACACGCGCGCCAGGATGTTCGCCGGCATCGGCAAGACGACCGACGTGCTGCTGCGCTTCTCCACCGTGGCCGGCGAGCGCGGCGCCGCCGATGCCGAGCGCGACGTGCGCGGATTCGCGCTGAAATTCTACACCGAGGAAGGCAACTGGGATCTGGTGGGCAACAACACCCCGGTGTTCTTCATCCGCGACCCGCTGAAATTTCCCGATTTCATCCGCACCCAGAAGCGCCACCCGAAAACCAACCTGCGTTCGCCCACCGCGATGTGGGATTTCTGGTCGCTCAGCCCGGAGAGCCTGCATCAGGTCACGATCCTGTTCAGCGATCGCGGCCTGCCGCAGGGCCTGCGCTTCATGAACGGCTATGGTAGCCACACCTTCTCGTTCTGGAACGATGCCGGCGAGCGCTATTGGGTGAAGTTCCACTTCAAGTCGATGCAGGGCCATCGCCACTGGACCAACGCCGAAGCCGCCGCCGTGGTGGCGAACGATCGCGAGAGTTCGCAGCGCGACCTGTACGGCGCGATCGAGCGCGGCGAGTATCCGCGCTGGCGCATGTGCGTGCAGATCATGCCGGAAGCCGACGCGAGCCAGCAGACATACAACCCGTTCGACCTGACCAAGGTCTGGCCGCACCGCGATTTTCCGCTCATCGACGTCGGCATCCTGGAACTGAACCGCAACCCCGAGCATTATTTCGCCGAGGTGGAACAGGCCTCGTTCTCCCCGTCCAACATCGTCCCCGGCATCGGGTATTCACCCGACAAGGTGTTGCAGGCGCGTCTGTTCGCCTATGCGGACGCGCATCGCTACCGCATCGGCACGCACTACGAATCGCTGCCGGTGAACCGGCCGCGCGTGCCGGTGCACACGCACCACGCCGACGGGGCGATGCGCTTCGACGCGCCGCGCGGAACGGATGCGTACTATGAGCCGAACAGCTTCGGCGGCGCGCGGCCGGACCCGAGCGTGAAGGAGCCGCCGCTGCGCATCAGCGGAGACGCGGCGCATTACGACCACCGCGACGGCAACGACGACCACACCCAGGCGGGCGACCTGTTCCGCCTGTTCGACGCGGGGCAGCGCGAGCGGCTGTTCCACAACATTGCCGCCGCCATGCAGGGTGTCCCGGCGGAGATCGTCGCCCGGCAGATCGCGCATTTCCGCCGCGCCGACCCGGCCTATGGCGAGGGGGTCGCCCGCGCGCTCGGCCTGTCCAGCCCAGCGTCGGCGGCCGAATAGCCAGCCGAACCGGCCCGCCCCCGGCCAGGGGGCGGGCCAACGTCTGGGCGGTTCAGGACCCCGAGTTCGGCGGCAGCGGCAGCAGGCCGTTGATCATCAGCCCGTCCGGCCGCATTTCCTCCTGGGGCACGGTGTTGGGCGGGATGCCGTAGGCGGAATCCACCGTCGCGGCGTCGCCCCTGACAGGGCCCGAACATGCGCCCAGGATCGCGGTCATCGCCGCGACGCCCAGGACGCCAAACCAGCGCTTACCGACTGTCATATCACGATCCTCCTAGCGACAATCCATACTAGACCCATGCGCGGTCCGGAACGAGGTCCGTTGCGCTAAAATCAACTTTATCCGGCCGAAACGGCGGCCCGGCTTCGCGGCGGGCGCCAGAATTGGCCAAGTGGCAGGGCATGGGCCTCCAGCGTCGCGGGTCTGGCATGCTTCGCCTGCCAGGCATCGGCCGTCCCGGCGGCCGTATGGCGGGAAGGGGCCGGCGCGTGGAAACCGCGCGGCGCCGGATGACACACCCCGGCCTGTGCGCTAAGCCGTCCCCCTCGCGCATCTTGATCGGGACCGCCGCTTCGTCATGGCCACTAGCAACGACATCCGCGCCACCTTCCTGGACTACTTCGCCCGCCACGGTCATACCGTGGTGGAAAGCAGCCCGCTGGTGCCGCGCAACGATCCCACGCTGATGTTCGCCAACAGCGGCATGGTCCAGTTCAAGAACGTGTTCACGGGCCAGGAGAAACGCCCGTATTCCCGCGCGACCACGGCACAGAAATGCGTGCGCGCCGGTGGCAAGCACAACGACCTGGACAACGTGGGCTACACCGCCCGGCATCACACGTTCTTCGAGATGCTGGGGAATTTCTCATTCGGCGATTATTTCAAGGAACAGGCAATCTATAACGCCTGGAATCTTGTCACGCGCGACTTCGGCCTCGCCCCCGACAAGCTGATGGTCACGGTGTTCTCCGAGGACGACGACGCGGCGGCACTGTGGCGGAAGATCGCCGGACTGCCGGACGAGAAGATCGTCCGCATCGCCACCTCGGACAATTTCTGGCGCATGGGCGATACCGGGCCGTGCGGCCCGTGCTCGGAAATCTTCTACGACCACGGGCCGGGCATCCCCGGCGGCCCGCCGGGCAGCGACGACGCGGACGGCGACCGCTTCATCGAGATCTGGAACCTCGTGTTCATGCAGTTCGAGGAAGGCCCGCCCGGCACCCGCGTGCCGCTGCCGCGCCCCTCGATCGACACCGGCCTGGGGCTGGAGCGTTTCGCAGCGATCCTGCAAGGCAAGCACGACAACTACGACACGGACACCTTCCGCGCCCTGATCCTGGCCAGCGCCGAGGCCACCGGGCAAGACCCGGACGGGCCGTTCAAGACCAGCCACCGGGTCGTG
>JAKBCB010000247.1 GCA_021808185.1 Pseudomonadota bacterium | reverse complement strand
TCTGCCGCACCTACTACTTCGCGATGGCCCCGCTGGTGCGGGCGTTCGAGCAGGCCAATCCCGACTTCCATGGCCGGATCTACTGGGAGACGATTCCGCCCGGGCTGCTGGTCAAGCAGATCGAAGCGGGCGGAACCATCACCGTCGGCAATATGACCTGGACCGCGAAGGCCGATGCGTACTTCGCCGGCTACGCCAAGGTGAAGCAGCTCGTGGCCGACGGGCTGCTGACCGGGCCGGCGGTGCCATACGTGACCAACACGCTCGCCATCATGGTGCCCAAGGGCAACCCGGCGCATGTCGCCGGTCTCGCCGACCTCGGCAGGCCGGGCATTCGCCTCGTCATGCCGAACCCGGCGTTCGAGGGCATCGCGCGACAGATCAAGGCGTCGTTGGTCAAGGCCGGCGGCGAGGCGCTGGGCACCGCCGTCTATGACACGAAGGTGCACGACGGCAGCACGGTCCTGACGCGGATTCACCACCGGCAATCGCCGCTGTTCCTGATGCTGGGCCGGGCGGACGCGGGGGTCACCTGGCGCTCGGAGGCGCTGTTCCAGGAGCAGGCCGGCCACCCGATCGAGCATGTGGACATCCCCGATGCCGAGAACAGCACAGCGATCTATGCTGGCGCCGAGGTGAAGGGGGCGCCCCATCCCGAAGCCGCGCGGGCGTGGCTTGCCTTCATCCGCTCGCCGGCGGCGCTGGCGATTTTCGAGCGATACGGCTTCAAGCCATACACCGCGTCCAACTGAACCGGACGCGACCAGGAGAGACGACAATGACGACGTTGACCATGGGACGGATAAACGTCGGCGCGCAGGCAGCGACGCTCGGCGAGCGGAACTGGCGCATCGCCGCGATCGCGATGCTGTCGGTGCGCGTGATCCAGGGGTTCGTGTACTGGGGCGGCGGCTCGCGCCGCTTCATCTACGCGCCGGCCAAGCTCGATCCAACGCAACCGACCTGGATGGCCAACAAGTTCCAGACCGCGATGCCCGGGGCACTGCTCGGCATGGAGCATGTCATCGCCTATATGCTGCAACACTTCTGGTTGCTCTATGCTGGCGTCATTCTGTTCAGCGCCGCGGAACTGATCGTCGGCGTGGCGCTGATGGCCGGGCTGATGACACGCGCGGCCGCTCTCGTGTCGATGGGCTTTTCCGTCGTGCTCATGCTGATGTTCGGCTGGCAGGGGGCAACGTGCATCGACGAATGGACAATGGCGGCCTGCAACCTTGCCATGGGCACCACGCTGCTGCTGGCCGGCAGCGGCAGCTATTCGCTGGACAACGTGCTGCTGCGGCGCAACCTCGCGCTGGCTGACCGGGGCTGGTTCCGCTGGGCTGCCGGCAGCCTGCCGCTGCCGACCACGGACGGCCAGTTCCGCACGCTCGGCCTTACGCTGCTTGCCGCCGTGCTCGCCTTCAACATCGGCACCTACAGCTATTATCGCGGCTCCGTCGTCACCGCGTTCCATGGCGGCCCGGTCAGCCCCACCAAGCACCATTTCACCCTAACCGATGGCGCGCTGCTGGGCGACGGCAGCGTGCGTTTCCACATCTACCTCGACGGCGGCACGCCGGAAGCGCCCGCGCATGTGATGAAGGCCGAGTTGCTCGGCGCCGACGGCCAGCCGGCCGCGACGTGGAACATCGAAGCCCTGACGAAACTGCCGGCAACGGCGATCCAGAACGACTTCGACTACAACAAGTTCAAGGCTGGCCCCTACGGCCTCGTGGCGCCGATGGGTGCCATGGCGACCATCACCCTTCCGCCGGTCGCGGACGCCAAGCCCGTGGGCGACAAGCCCGTGCTGCGGCTGACCGACGTCAGTGGCCGGACGTTCACCGGCACGCTCAAGCCCTGATCCCATGGCGAGGGGGGCGGCGGGATATTAGCCGCCTCCCGGGTCACGCTGGCGATGTATCGTCGGGGATTACCTGGAAGGATGGTAGCGGCGGGCGGATTTGAACCACCGACCAAGGGATTATGATTCCCCTGCTCTACCACTGAGCTACGCCGCCATCCGTTCGCGCCCGGCAGGTCGGCCGGGAGGCCGGCGATTTACCCTCCGCGCCCGCGTGCGTCAACCGTCCGCGCGCGTCTGCGGCGGGTTCGGGCGGATGAAACCGCCACCAATCACCCGCTCGCCGGCATACAGGACGCAGGCCTGCCCCGGGGCGGCCAGCGCGGGCGTCTCCAGCAGCACCTCGGCGCCGTCCTGCGTTGGGATCACGCGGGCCGGGCGCGGCTCCTCGCGGGCGCGCAGTTTCACCGTGCAATCGCGCGGGCCGGGGGGCACCAGCCAGTTCATCTCCCGCAGCCGCACCAGCCGCTCGCCGCGCGCGGGGCTGCCGACCACCACGCGCTTTCCGGCGGCATCGAGCCCCACCACCACGCGCCGCCCCTCGCGCCCCTGGCCGGCGAGGCCCAGGCGCTTGGCCTGGCCCACCGTGTAGCGCGCGATGCCCTCGTGCCGGCCGACCACCTCGCCGGCCTCGGTGACGATCTCGCCCGGCTCCAGCGCCTCGGGCCGGATTTTGCCGACCACATCGGCATAGCTGCCCGATGGCACGAAGCAGATGTCCTGGCTGTCCGGCTTGGCCGCGACCGTCAGCCCCAGCCGCTCGGCCTGCGCGCGCACGAACGCCTTGTCGGGCATGGCACCGAGCGGGAACAGCGTGCGGGCCAGTTGCTCCCGCGTGGTGGCGAACAGGAAATAGCTCTGGTCGCGGCCGGGGTCGGCGGCGCGGTGCAGTTCCGGCCCGTCCGGCCCGTCCAGCCGCCGCGCGTAATGGCCCGTCGCCATGGCCTCGGCGCCGAGGTCGCCGGCCAGCGCGATCAGGTCGGTGAACTTCACCGTCTGGTTGCAGCGCACGCACGGCACCGGCGTCTCGCCCGCGGCGTAGCTGGCGGCGAAGTCGGCCATCACGGCCCCTCGGAACCGCGCCTCGGCGTCGATGACGTAGTGCGGGATGCCGAGATGGTCGGCCACGCGCCGCGCGTCGTGAATGTCCTGTCCGGCACAGCAGGCGCCCTTGCGGCCCACCGCCGCGCCGTGGTCGTACAGTTGCAGGGTGACGCCGATCACCTCGCGCCCGGCCTCGGCCAGCAGCCCCGCCACCACGCTGCTATCGACGCCGCCCGACATCGCGACGAGCACCCGCATCGCCGCTATCCCGCCCGATGCCGGCGGATGGCGCTCATTCCTTCAGCATGTTGCGGCTGCCGGGCGGCAGGCGCACCACCAGCCCGTCCAGCGCCGCCGTCATGACGATCTGGCAGCCCAGGCGAGAGGTCTTTTCCAGCCCGAAGGCGAGATCGAGCATGTCCTCCTCGTCCTCGGTCGGGCGCGCGAGCTTGGCGAACCAGGACGGATCGACAATCACATGGCAGGTCGAGCAGGCGAGCGAGCCCTCGCACGCGCCCTCGATGTCCACGCCGTATTTGTGCGCGACCTCCAGCACCGAAAGCCCCAGGGGCGCTTCCACCTCAAGGCGGGTGCCGTCGCGCTGGATGAAGGTCATTTTCGGCATGGATTGGGTCAGGCCTCGATGCGTGCGTGGGCCACCGACGTATGCGCCTCCGCCAGAGCCTTGGCCGCGAACTCGATGTCGGCGGCGGAGGTAAAGCGTCCGATCCCGATGCGCAAGGTGCGGCGGGCCCGCGCCTCGTCCAGACCTAGCGCCCGCAGCACATAGGAGGGTTCCACCTCCGCCGAGGAACAGGCCGAGCCGGTGGACACGCACAGATCCGGCGCCGCCCGCATCAATGCCATGGCGTGCGCCACCGGGAACGTGAGGTTGAGGTTGCCCGCAATGCGGTGCTCCGCGCTGCCGTTCAGCGCAAGGCCGGGCAGCGCCTCCGCCAGCCGCGCGAACAGCGCGTCTCGCAGGCCGGCGATGCGTGCGTTGTCGCGGGCCATCTCCAGCGCCGCAAGGCGGCACGCCTCGCCGAGGCCCACCAGCAGCGGCGCCGGCAGCGTGCCGGAACGCAGGCCCCGCTCCTGCCCGCCGCCGGAGAACAACGGCGCCAGCCGCACGCGCGGCCGGCGCCGGACATACAGCGCCCCCACCCCTTTCGGCCCGTACAGCTTATGGCCCGAGAGCGAGAGCAGATCGACGCCCATCGGCCCGACATCGAGCGGGATTTTCCCCGCCGCCTGCGCCGCGTCGGTGTGGAACAGCGCCCCCGCCGCGCGGGCGATGGCGGCAAGGGCGGCGATGTCCTGGATCACGCCGGTCTCGTTGTTCACCGCCATCACGCTGACCAGCAGCGCGGGCGTGGCCAGCGCCGCGCGCAGCACATCCGGGTCGAGCCGCCCGTCCGGCCG
This sequence comes from Pseudomonadota bacterium, assembly GCA_021808185.1. Classification (GTDB taxonomy): domain Bacteria; phylum Pseudomonadota; class Alphaproteobacteria; order Acetobacterales; family Acetobacteraceae; genus CAJCJG01. The sequence goes on along the minus strand of JAKBCB010000247.1, from coordinate 1,616 downwards.
CACCGGCAGCACCACCGGCTCGAACCCCTCCGCGCCCAGGTCGGCCACCGATTCCAGCACGCATTTATGCTCGGTGGCGGCGGTGACGACGCGGCGGCGCGGGTCGCCCAGGCCGGCGGCGAAGCGGGCGGCGCCCTTGATGGCGATGTTGTTGCTCTCGGTGGCGCCGGAGGTGAACACCACCTCGCGCACATCGGCGCCGATCAGCGCCGCGACCTTCGCCCGCGCGTCCTCGACGGCGGCGTCCGCATCGCGGCCCATGGCGTGCTCGGCGCTGTGCGGGTTGCCGAAGCGTTCGGTGAAGAACGGCAGCATCGCCGCCACCACACGCGGGTCGCAGGGCGTGGTGGCTTGGTTGTCCAGATACACGGGGCGGTTGGGAATCGGCGTCATGCGGCGCAGATGGGGTCAGGCGGCCCATTGCCAAAGACCGGCCGCGACAGGCGCGCGGCCATGGCGCGATAGGCGTCCGCGAAGGCGTCGATATCGGCTTCGGTGGCGTTCCATGGCAGCGATACGCGGATCGCCTCGCTCGCCAGCGCCCCCGCCCCCATCGCCGCCAGCACGTGGCTGCGCGCGACCTTGCCCGAGCTGCACGCGGCCCCGGCCGAGACCGCGATGCCGGCGAGGTCGAGCGCGATCACCTGGGTTTCCGCCTTCACCCCGGGCAAGGCGAGGCATGCGGTGTTGGGCAAGCGCGGCGCATCGGCGCCGAGCGGCACTGCCCCCGCCGCCATCGCCGCCGCCTCCGCCTTGTCGCGCAGCGCGGCCAGGGCGTTCGCGCCGGTCGCCGCCTCGGCGGCGGCGGCGAAGCCGGCGATGGCGGGCAATGGCGGGGTGCCGCCGCGCCGCCCGCGCTCCTGCCCACCGCCCTCGATCAGCGGCCGCAGCACCGCCGCCGCCTCCGGTGCCAGCAGCAAGGCCCCCGCCCCTGGCGGCCCGCCCAGCTTGTGCGAGGACAGCGCCAGGCTGTGCGCGCCGAGTGCCGCGAAATCCACCGCGATCCGCCCCGCCGCCTGCACCGCGTCCACATGCAGCCACGCCCCGGCGGCGCGGCACAGCGCGGCCGTCTCGGCGATGGGCTGTATCGTCCCGGTCTCGTTGTTCGCCAGCATCAGGCAGACCAGCGCCGGCGCGGGTGCCGGCGGGCGGGCGGCCAGCAGCCGTGCCAGCGCGTCGAGGTCGGCGATGCCGCTCGCATCCACCGGCAGCACCTCGGCGCCCCGCGCCGCCGCGCGCACCGCGTCGTGCTCGGTGGCACCGACGATCAGCCGCCGCCCCTGGCCCAGGCCATGCACCGCCAGCGCATCAGCCTCCGTGCCGCCGGAGGTAAAGACCAAGTCGGTCGCCCGACCAGTAAAGCGTGCCGCGATCGCCTCGCGTGCACGCTCCAGTGTGCGCCGCGCCGCCCGCCCGGCGTGATGCACCGAGGACGGGTTGCCGCCCTGCTCCATCGCGGCCACCGCCGCATGCAACGCCGCCGGGCGCATCGGCTCGGTGGCGTTGGCGTCGAGATAGATGATCGTGCGTCGGTCTGTCACATTTCTTAACTCTCTTGACGCGAATGCGCCCCGGAAACGCGCAAAAAGATGAACCGAGTTTGACATTTCCATTAT
>JAKBCB010000246.1:3030-5956 GCA_021808185.1 Pseudomonadota bacterium | reverse complement strand
GTACCGACAGGTTGCCGATGGGGTGGAAATCGTCCGCGTCGTGCATGGCGCGCGCTACATTGCCAACCTGGTGTAGCCGCCGTTCCTGAGCGTTCGGGGCATCCCTCGCCGGCCGGGCTCCCGGCGCCGCATCAAACCGTCTCTCCCTTGCCAAGCCTCCCCGCACACTGGGGGTGATGCCTGGGAGGGAAGGACAGTGCCAGGCGTGCCGCGTGTGGCCACAAATGTGGCCCCAGCGGCAACCTGGCCAGGGGGGCGAAGCCCCCCGTGGACCCCCCCTCCCGGGCGCCAACGCCACAGGAGGGATCCATGCCGGACCATCGCGAAACTTCTACCCATCGGCCGCGCCGCGAGGATGTGGTCAAGCTCAGCGGCACCTCCGCGGCGCAGCGCGCGGCCTGGCGGGAGGCCGCCGAGGCCGCGCGCCTCCCGCTCGCCGCCTGGCTGCGCGAGGCGGCCGACGCGGCGGCGCTGGCCGGTGCCACCGCCGCCGACCTGCGAGCCGAGATTGCCGCCCTGCGGGCCGAGCTCGGCCGCGGCGTCGGCAACAACCTCAATCAGCTCGCCCGCGCCCTCAACGCCGAGGTGAAGGCCGGCGGCCGGCCCAGCGGCGCCGCCCACGCAGCCGCGCTGGCCGCCGCCGCGGCCGAGCTCGCGGTGATGCGGCGGCGCACCGAGTCGCTGATGCGCCGGGTCGAGCGGGCCGGGCAGCGAGCCCGGCGGCGATGATTATCCAGTCCGCCCGCCTCGGCGTCGCAGTCGACCTCGCCGCCTTGACCCGGCACGTCTTCGCCGGCCCGGCCAACGAGGCCATCACCGTGCTGCACGGCGCCGCCGAGGACCTCGGTGTGATGCGCCGGGACGCCGCCGCGGCGGGGAAGAAATACGCCATCCGCCATGTCAAAATCAGCCCCGAGGCGGCGACCAGCCGGGGCGAGGCGGCGCGGGTGATGCGCGACCTGGCCGAGGAATTCGGCTTTGCCCCCGAGCGCTGCGTCGTGGTCGAGCACCGCAAGCAGCGGGCGGGCGGGTCCGGCTATGAAAGGCACTGGCATCTGCTGGTGCCGGAGTGGGACCCGGTGCGCCGGCGGGTGCTCGACAGCCACTGGATGCGGCCGCGGCAGGAGAAAATCGCCCGGCTGGCCGAGCTGCGCCTCGGCCACGCGCCGGTGACCGGCCGCTGGAACGCAGCCGTGGCCCGTGCCCTGGAGCGGGAAGGTCACACCGCCGATGCCGCGGCCGTCGCCAGGCTGGCCGAAGGCCCTCGCCCACGCGCCGCCTACGGCGCCCGGCGCCACCAGACCGCCGCCCGACGCGGCGTATCCCTGCCGGAGGCGAGACTGCTGGTGAAGGCGGCCTGGGCGCAGTCGGACGATGCCGCCGCCTTCGCCGCGGCACTGGCACCCTCCGGCCTGACCCTGCGGCCTGGCGACAAGGCCGGGGTCTGGCTGGTCGAGGCGACCTCCGGCCCGGCGCCGGTGCTGGTCGCCGCCCTGCACCGGCTGCTGCGTCAGCCGAAGCGGAGCGTCGCGGCGCGCATGCATGCCGCCGGTCCACCCGTGCCGGCGGCCCCGATGCCCACTTCCCGGCGCCACCGGCTCCCGCCCGAGCGGCGAGGGGCCGAGGCAGCGCCGCCGCTGCCATCGGCGCCGCTCCGCTACTGGGCGGTGCGCCGGGTAGAGACCTCACCGGACCGTGAGGTCCGCCGCCGCCGCTGGGTCGCCCGCTGCCTGCGCCAGGCCTACGACCTCGACTGGGTGCCGGAGACCATCGCCGCGCGCATCCGCGCCGTCGACTGGCACGCGGAATCGCAGGCGCTCATCCTGAGCCTCGACACCGGCACGCGGCTCGTCGACCGCCATGACCGCATCGATGTCGTCGGCCCGGCCGATGACGTGGCCATCGCCGAGCTGGTCGCCTGCGTCAGCCGCCGCGGCTGGGAGGCGGTGACGGTCTATGGCGACGCGGCCTTCCGTGCCGCCGCCACCCGCGCCCTGCTCGAGGCCGGCATCGCTGTCACGGATGCGCCCGCTGCCCGGCCCGAAGCAGCGGGGCCGGATGCGAGCAACCATAGGAACGAGGCGGCGCCGGAGGCCGCAACGGGCTTGCCAGCCCCCTGGTGAGGGACGCCGCGCGCCGATACCGGCTGAGACCGCGCCCCTGGATCTGCGGGCCGGGCATCGGGCCCGCCAGGGACGTGCGCCATAAGAGAGGCCCGGCCGAGAGACCGGGGCTCTTCGTTCTCGGTTGCGCGCGGACCGCCTGGTGAGCGGCTGCCGCGCGGCTATGTTCGTTCACGAAGCCGCCACACCAGCGTGTGTAAATTTATCCTACAACACTCATATTTTGTATTGTTCATGTGCGCCCACCATGTATGATTGGGTATCAAGTAAAACAATGAAATGACGGGTGAGGCGGCATGAAGTTCTGGTTGTTGAACGGCATCTCGACGCTGGCCATGGCAATCGCGGCCACCAGCGCTGCGCAGGCAGCGCCCTGCCTGCCGACCTACGGCTACACCGGCGACATCCAGACCTGCATCATCGCGAAGGCAGGCGAATACCAACTCATCGTGGCCGGTGCGGCCGGCGGTGTGGGATTCGGCCTGGGTTTCCCACCAAATCCGGGCGGTGACGGCGTGTCGGTCGGTGGCGATATCCTACTCGGCGCCAACACGGTGCTCGACATCGTTGTCGGCGGCAGAGGCGGCAACGGCATTAGCGGCGGCGGGGGTGGCGGCAGCTTCGTGTTCATCCCCGGTGCCACGAACATCCTGCTGGCAGCCGCGGGTGGCGGGGGTGGCGGGGGCGGCGACGGGAGCAGCTTTGGCGGTGCCGCCGGGCAGACCGGCACGGCTGGCAACAGCGGCCAGTACAGTAACGCGTACGGCATCCAGTACGGCGGTGAGGGGGGTACACTCGGCAGC
>JAKBCB010000246.1:0-3020 GCA_021808185.1 Pseudomonadota bacterium | reverse complement strand
GGGGCGCCCCCGCGCCCACGTTGGCGGGGGGGGGGGGGGGTGGGGGTGGCTGGAAGGGCAGCGGCAGCTCCGGGGCCCCGTATGTGTATTTCGGCGGGGGCGGTGCCGGTCCGCAGTCCTTCGCCGGCGGCGCCGGCGGCGCCAGCTTTGGTGTCAAAATTGCTGGCGATGGTGGCTTCGGCGGCGGGGGCGGCGGGGGCGTCGGTGATGATGGCGGGGGCGGCGGGGGTGGCGGCTTCAGCGGCGGGGGTGGCGGCAATGGCTCCGGCGGCTCCGGCGGGGGCGGCGGGTCGTATCTGACGACGAGTTACGATGGCGGTTTCCAGAACCTGCTGACCGCAGCGGCCGATGTCACCGGCAACGGCTCCGTCTTGATTAGCTATGTCGGCCCCGCCCCAAGCACCGAAGCGCCAGAACCCAGCTCGCTCAGTCTCATCACCTCCGCCCTTGCTGGCCTCGGCTTCTTGCGCCGCCGCAGAGGCTGACACGGCGCCAGGCCAGACTGAGTGGCCGACTGGGTACACATGCTGCGCGAGGGCGAGCAAGCAGAGCAGGCCATCGACCGCCGAAGCGGCGCCGGAAGCCAAGACGGACTCGCCGGCCTTCCGGCCGCGTACGACGCCGACGTAGTCTCTTCCTAGGGCATGGATGCGCCGCCATGGGTCTGCCCATCTCCGTCCGCCTCGATGATGCCGTGCGTGCGGAACTGGAAACACAGGCCCAGGCGCGCGGCATCGGATTGGCGACCCTGCTGCGGGAGCTGGCCACCAAGGCCGCGCACGAGGCACGGCGGGTCCGCATCCGCCAGGAGAGCGCGACGGTTGGCGCCCATGTTGCGGCGTCGGCGGAGGGGCTGGCCTTCTACGCCGAGTGGGGAACGCCGCGCGCCGATGGCGGCTGAGAGCGCGCCCCTCAGCCTGCGGGGCGGGTAAATCGTCCTGGCCGACTGGCGCGGCGGCGTCATGCCGAAGGCGCCGAACAAGCGGCGCCCGGCGGTCGTGGTCGAGGCTGATTGGTTTAGAGGGTGGATGCTGTCGTGCGGGTTGGCCAGACCCGCACGGCAGAATCTCGGGTGCGACTAAGTCGCGAGATAGAGCAAAATTTCATTCACGAGCCGGATTAGGGCCGCCACGAGTGCGACAACCTTGGTCCAGTCGAGAGGCTTACGAGGATGTTTTAGCATCTCCTCTTCTCCTTCGCGGTTCCCCCCGCGGTTCATCCGCGATGGGGCAGACATCGCGCGAACCGCCTCGGACAGAGTCCGAGTCACGCGATCAATGAAGGAGAATGGAGATGTGCCACCGCCAAGCGGTGATATGTGGCGGCATTGTAGCCGCACTGTTCCGTGGATTGCAACGGGAATCATCTAGTGCGCTTCAGCCTTGCGTCAGACGCAGGGCTGGCGCAAGGCGGCGAAACGCCGCTTTGACCATCGGCTCGCTGCGGTCAGCAGCTCGTCGGCCGCCCGCAATTACTCTTGATAATAGATTTTATCAAGAGTAAAATCGGCGCAGCCGGAGGCCCCGATGACCGACCCATCCAACGCCGCCCCCCACCCGCTGCCAACCGCTACGCCCCGCGGCGACCGGCTGCTGACGGCCGCCGCGTTCCACCGCCTGGCCGACGTGCCGCCGGCGGTCGAGTGGTTCGCCAACCTGACCAATCCGCAGACCCGGCGCGCCTACGACACCGCGGTGACCGACTTCATGCGCTTCGCCGGCCTCGCCCGGCCGGAGGAATTCCGCATCGTGACCCGCGCGCACGTCATCGCCTGGCGCGACGCCCTGGTGCGCCGCGGCCTCGGCGGCAGCACGGTGCGGCACCGACTGGCGGCACTGGCGTCGCTGTTCGACTATCTGTGCGAGCGCAACGCCGTGACCCACAATCCGGTCAAGGGCGTGCAGCGGCCGAAGGCGGACAGCGGCGAAGGCAGGACGCCGGCGCTCGGCGACCATCAAGCCCGGGCGCTGCTCGCCGCCCCGGCGGACGACACGCTGCGGAGCCGACGCGACCGCGCCATCCTGTCGACGCTGCTGTTCCATGCGCTGCGGCGCGAGGAGCTGTGCCGGCTCAGGGTCCGGGATTTCCGCCATGCGCGCCAGGGCGTGCCGCACCTCAAAGTGTCGGGCAAGGGCGGCAAGACCCGCTACCTGCCGCTGCATCCCGGCACCAACGCCCTCGTCCACGACTACCTCGACGCCGCCGGCCACGGCGCGGACGAGGCCGGGGCGCTGTTCCGGCCGCTGCGCAACAACCGCACCGGAAAACTCGAAGGCGCAATCACCGCCGATGGCGTCTACAAGCTGGTGAAGGGCTACGCACGACAGCTGGGCTTCGAAATCGGCGCGCATGCGCTGCGGGCAACGGCCGCCACCAACGCGCTCGACCACCAGGCCGACATCGCCAAGGTGCAGGAGTGGCTGGGTCACGCCAACATCGCCACCACGCGCATCTATGACCACCGGCGGACGAAGCCCGAGGACAGCCCGACCTTCAAGGTGAGCTACTGACGCCATCCGGATCCACGGCGGGCTCGGGTTCGGCCGCGACCGGCAACCTCCGCATCGCTCCCTCCGCCCAGCGGGCCGGTCTCTCAACTTTGCCGTGGGCCAAAAATCCCGGGGCAGGTCAGGGTGCCTGGAGGAGGACGTGTTCTCCGTCCTCCCCTTTGAACGTTTTCCCAAGATCGTCAAGCCTAGGCCCACCGCTGGGGCGGGTGGCAACCGGCGTTGCCCCGGTTGCTACAGGGCCGCCTTTGTTCGGCTTTGCACCCGCTATCCCGGCCGCTATAGCAGCGCCCGATGTGTTCGGCGGCAAGCACAACTCGCTAGTGAAGACTAGGCTGACAGTATTGCCCCGTGACGCGGACGACCCAACGTCCTGCTCCGCCGTCCCACCAACTCCAGCATTGACTGGCGCTAGAGTTTTTATAGTGGCGTCAAGGACAAGATTTCCACTTTTGTTAGCTGCTGCAGTGACATTGAAATTTATGGTCATGCTACAAAGCGCCACTCCCATAT
>JAKBCB010000245.1 GCA_021808185.1 Pseudomonadota bacterium | reverse complement strand
GACCGGCGGGCGGCTGAAGCGCCTGTCACGCTTCCTCGACCCGGACGAGAGCTTCTGCATGACCTACGGCGACGGGCTCGCCGATCTCGACATCGCGGCGCTGCTTGCGTTCCATCAGGCGCACGGCCGGCGCGCGACGGTGACGGCGGTGGTGCCGCCCGGCCGTTACGGCGCGCTCGCGCTCGATGGCGACCGCGTGACGAACTTCACGGAAAAGCCGGCCGGCGACAATGCCTTCATCAATGGCGGCTTCTTCGTGCTGCACCCCTCGGTGCTCGACCGCGTCGCCGGCGACGACACGCCATGGGAGACCGGGCCGCTGGAGAGCCTCGCGCGCGACGGCGAGTTGCGGGCGTTCCGCCACACCGGCTTCTGGCACGCGATGGACACGCTGCGCGACCGCACGCAGCTGGAGGCGCTGTGGCAGTCCGGCCAGGCGCCATGGAAGATCTGGAGCCATTGACCCGCCATGCAGGGACCGATCGTTCGTCTGGTGGGGCTCGCCACACTCGGCATGGCGGTCCGGGGGACGCGCGCATGCATGTGATCGCCCTCTCTCGCGCGCGGCAGTTGCGCCCGCTGGCCGATCCCGTGCCGTGTTGCCGGATTTGCGGCGCGGCGCTGACGCGCACGCTGGTCGATCTCGGCGCGACGCCGCTCGCCAATGCCTTTGTCACGCAAGCGCAAGCCGCACTCGGGCTCGACCGCGCCTGGAGCCTGCGCCTGCGCGTCTGCGAGGTATGCCTGCTGGCGCAGTTGGACACGGTGGTGCCGCCAGACGGCATCTTCTCCGACTATGTGTATCTGTCCTCGGTATCCTCCAGTTGGGTGGAGCACGCGCGGCGCTACGCGCGGACGGTGATCCGCCGCTTCGGCCTGCACGCGGAGTCGCTGGTGGTCGAGATCGCCTCCAACGACGGCTATCTGTTGCAGCATTTCGTGGGCGAGGGCATCCCGGTCCTCGGCGTCGAACCGGCGGCCAACATCGCCGCCGTCGCGCGCGCCCGGGGCGTGCCGACCGAGGTGGCGTTCTTCGGCACCGCCACCGCGCGCGGCATGGCGGGTCGCGGCGTGCGGGCCGATCTGCTGGTGGCGAACAATGTGCTGGCGCATGTGCCGGACATCACCGGCTTTGTCGGCGGGATGGCGCGCGTCCTGGCGGCGAACGGCGTGGCCACCGTCGAATTCCCGCATTTGCTGCGGCTGATCGAGGACGTGCAGTTCGACACGATCTATCACGAGCACTACTCGTATCTCACGCTGCTGGTGCTGGAGCGGCTGTTGCGCGCGGTCGGCCTGCGTGCCTTCGATGTCGAGGAGTTGCCGACGCATGGCGGTTCGCTGCGGGTGTATATCTGCCACGCCGGCGCGGCCTTCGCCGAGCAGCCGGGCCTCGCGCAGGTGCGCGCGGGGGAGCGGGCGGCGCGGTTGGACACGCCGGAGGGCTATGCCGGGTTCGCGCCACGGGTGCGGCAGGTGCAGCGCGCCTTCCGCGCGTTCCTCGCCGCCGAGCGGCGGGCCGGGCGGCGCGTGGCCGGCTACGGCGCTGCCGCCAAGGGCAGCACCCTGCTCAACACCTGCGGCGTGACCGAGGCGGACATGCCGTTTGTCGTCGATAACAACCCGGCCAAGCAGTTCAAGCTGGTGCCGGGCTGCCACATCCCGGTGCTGCCGCCCGACACGCTGCTGCGCGAGAAGCCGGATAACATCGTGATCCTGCCCTGGAACCTCGCCGAGGAGATCGCGTGCGATCTGGGCCCGCTGCGACGCCAGGGCACAAGGCTGTGGGTGGCGATCCCCGAGTTGCGGCCGCTCTGAGGGCAAGGCCAAAGACTTCGCCTCTGGACTCCAGCAAAGGCAAAGCCTTTGCAATCCATTCATAAAGAATTGAATGGATTCTCAAGGCTCTGCCTTGAGCGGGTTCCAAGGGCAGCGCCCTTGGCCTTGCTTACCGCGGTATCAGCCGCGCCCGACGAACGGCATCTTCGTCGCCATGACGGTGACGAACAGCGCGTTCGCGTCGGGCAGCAGCCCGGCCATATAGACGATGGTGCGGCCGACATTGGCGACGTCCATGGTCGGCTCCGGCTTCAGCGAGCCGTCCGCCTGCGGCACGCCGCCGCTCATCCGCGCCGTCATGGGTGAGGCGGCGTTGCCGATGTCGATCTGGCCGCAGGCGATGTCGTGCTGGCGCCCGTCGAGCGCGATGGTCTTGGTCAGGCCGGTGATGGCGTGCTTGGAGGCGGTGTACGGCGTCGAACCGAAACGCGGCGTGTGAGCACTGATCGAGCCGTTGTTGATGATGCGCCCGCCGCGCGGGGTCTGGTCGCGCATCATCCGGTAGGCGCGATTGGCCACCAGGAAGGCGCCGTCGAGGTTGACGGACACGACCGAGCGCCACTGCTCCCAGGTCAGGTCGCCGAAGTTTGTCGTCGGCGTGTTGCCGCCGGCGTTGTTGAACAGCACGTCCAGCCGGCCGAACCTGTCCTTCACGGCGGCGAACAGGGCGTCGACCGAGGCGGGGTCGGTCACGTCGGCTGGAATCGCGTGCCCGCGCGCGCCATGCGGGCCGGCCAGCTTGATGGTCTCCGCCAGCGCGTCAGCCCGGCGCCCGGCGAGCACCACGGTGTAGCCCTCCGCCAGCAAGGCCAACGTCGCGGCCCGCCCCACGCCGCTGCCGGCACCGGTGACCAACGCGATTTTCTGGTCCGCACTCATCTTCGGCCGTTCCTCCCCGAACTTCTGGAACGCCATTGTGGCACCGGACGCGTCGGTTGGCACGCCCCGTCCGGGGGCGGGCCTGTCCGGTGCTGGGTTCGTGAGGCGACAGCACGAGGGGGCTGTATTATGCTTTTCTCGACCGGGGCCGGGTCGATTTCCAGCGGCCGGCAGCGCGGGGGGAGTGCCGAGCCGCGACAGTCCGCCCGGAGCGGGGAAGCAATAAGACGGGGGAAACAATGCGCGTGAAACGTAGGATCTTGCTTGGCGCGGTGGCCCTGCTGGGGTTGGCGCTGCCGCATTCTGGCGTGCGTGCCCAGCAGCTCGGCAGCGCCACGCAGGCCCGCGCGATGCTCGACCGCGCGGTTGCCGCGGTGAAGGCGGACAGGGCGGCGGCGCTGGCGAAATTCATCAAGGGCGAGGACGGGTTCCGCGACCGCGACCTGTACCCGTTCTGCGCCACGCTGAACGGCACCGTGGTCGCGCACCCCAGCCGGCTCGGCGAAAACCTCGCCGACGAGGCGGACAAGAATGGCAAGCAGTTCGGCTTGCAGATCATGCGCACCGCGCAGGAAGGCAAGGTGAGCGAGATCGGCTACATGTGGCCGCGCCCCGGCACCACCGGGCCGGTGCCGAAGGAAACCTTCTACACCAAGGTCAACGGCCTGATCTGCGGCGTCGGCTACTACAAATAGCCGCCGGTTGACGCGCCGGCGCCGGCGCGCTGCGATGCGGCCTTCCAGCCGGAGGACGCGCCATGCCGCGCAACGCCACGCTCGATGCCGCCCTGGACGACGCCCGCCGGGACTACGCCGCCCGAAACCCCGCTAGCCGCGCCCGGCACGAGCGGGCCTGTGCCTCGATGCCGGGCGGGAATACGCGCTCGGTGCTGTATTACGACCCGTTCCCGCTCGGCTTCGCGCGCGGCGAAGGGGCACGGCTGTGGGATCTGGACGGGCACGCCTACACCGACCTGCTGGGCGAGTTTACCGCGGGTGTGGCGGGCCACTCGCACCCGGCGATCCGCCGGGCGGTGACGGAGGCGATGGCTAACGGCATTAGCCTTGGCGGCCATAACCAGTACGAGCCGCGCTTCGCCGAACTGGTGTGCGAGCGCTTCCCGGCGATGCAGCGGCTGCGTTTCACCAATTCGGGGACGGAGGCGAACCTGCTGGCGATCAGCCTCGCGGTCGCCACCACCGTCCGGCCGAAGGTGATGGTGTTCCAGGGCGGCTATCACGGCAGCGTCTTCGTGTTCAGCGGCGGGCCGAACATCAATGTGCCGTTCGACTTCGTCGTGGCCCCGTACAACGACACCGAGGCCACGCTCGCGCTGATCGCGGCGCACGGCGACACGCTCGCCGCCGTGATCCTGGAGCCGATGCTGGGTGGTGGCGGCTGCATTGCCGCGACACCTGAGTTCCTGCGCGCGCTGCGCTCGGCGACCGAGCGCCACGGCGCGTTGCTGATCTTCGACGAGGTGATGACCTCCCGCCTCGCGCCGCACGGGCTGGGGGCGGCGATGGGGGTGACGCCGGACCTGATGACGCTGGGCAAATATGTCGGTGGCGGCATGTCGTTCGGCGCGTTCGGCGGGCGGGCGGACCTGATCGACCGCTTCGACCCGAGCCGCCCCGGCGCGCTGCCGCACGCGGGCACGTTCAACAACAACGTGCTGACCATGGCCGCCGGGATTGCGGCCCTCACCGAGGTTTATCCCGCGAGTGCGACGCTCGCGCTCAGCGCCTACGGCGAGCGGCTGCGCCTGCGGCTGAACGCGCTGGCCGAGGGCGCGGGGGTACCGATGCGCTTCACCGGCATCGGCTCGCTGCTGGCCGTGCACATGCTGCCCGAAGCACCGCGCACGCCCGCCCAGGCGGCCCTTGGCAACGCGGCGGCGCGTGATCTGTTCTTCTTCGACATGCTGCGCGCCGGCTTCTGGCTGGCCCGGCGCGGCATGATGGCGCTGTCGCTGCCGCTGACCGAGGCGGACGCCGACGCGTTTGCCGAGGCCGTGGGCGAGTTCATCTCCGTGCGCGGCCACTTGCTGCACTGAGCCACGCGCCCGCCTGAACGAGTGTCATGAAGTGACCGATCCTTAGGCAGATCGGTCGCCACCATCCCCGTCCGCTCTGCGGCCATTCCCTGGCACGCCACTTGCTCAGTCCGATCGGCGCGTCGGCGGCAACGTGACACAGGAGGTGGGATGCCCGAGGCAGGGGTGGAATTGATCGGGGTATCGAAGCGCTACGGCGCCGTCACGGCGGTGGACGCAATCGACCTGCGCATCCCGTCCGGCAGCTATTGCTGCCTGATCGGCCCGTCCGGCTGCGGCAAGACCTCGACGCTGCGCATGATCGCCGGACACGAGAAAGCCAGCGACGGCGATATTCTGATCGGCGGACGCAACGTCACCGACCTGCCGCCGGCGCGGCGCGGCACGGCGATGATGTTCCAGAGCTACGCGCTGTTTCCGCATCTGACGTGCCTCGACAACGTCGCCTTCAGCCTGCGCATGCGTGGCGTCGGCAAGGAGGAGCGGCGGGCCAAGGCGCGGGAGATGCTCCAGCGGGTGCATCTGCCCGAAATGGCGGACCGCAAGCCGGCGCAGTTGTCCGGCGGGCAGCAGCAACGCGTGGCGCTGGCGCGCGCGCTGATCACCAACCCTTCAGTGCTGCTGCTGGACGAGCCGCTGTCGGCGCTCGATCCGTTTCTGCGCGGCAAGATGCGCGAGGAACTCAAGCGGTTGCAGCGCGACCTCGGCATCACGTTCGTCCACGTCACCCACGCGCAGGACGAGGCGCTGGCGTTGGCCGACCTGATCGTGGTGATGGAGCGCGGCCACATCCTGCAAAGCGAGGCGCCGCGCGCGGTGTTCGAGAAGCCGCGCACGCCGTTCGTCGCCCGCTTCATGGGCGGCCACAACATCCTGGAATGCGAGATGAAGGGCGGCGCGCTGGCGCTGGCCGATGGCAATGTCATCCGCGTCGATGAACCGCTGCCGCCGGCCGGGAACGGCCGCGTGCGGCTCGCGGTGCGCACCGACCGGATGAGCCTGATGGCGGGGGCGGAGCAGACCAACAGGCTCGCCGCCGAAGTGACGGCCGTGGAGTACCACGGCCTGTTTGTCCGTGTCGGATTGCAGGACAAGGCTGGGTCCGACCACAGCCTGCTGCTGTCGGAAGCGGATTTTTACGCGCATCCCGTGGCGCTCGGCGACAACGTCGTCGCCGGGTTCCAGCCGCAGGA
>JAKBCB010000244.1 GCA_021808185.1 Pseudomonadota bacterium | reverse complement strand
TGACCTGCTCGCGCGTGATTACGTGCGCGCCTGCCTGCATGAGATCGGCGACCGAACGGCCGTCGCGCGCGCCCTCGACCACGAAATCGGTGATGAGGGCCACCGCTTCGGGGTGGTTGAGCTTCACCCCGCGCTCCAGCCGTCGTCGCGCCACCATCGCGGCCATGGAGATGAGCAGCTTGTCTTTCTCGCGCGGCGTCAGGTTCATGCGTCTTCCCTCAGCAGAGCCATACGCGCGGCAGCGACCGGCCGGCACGCAGGCAGTTCAATCCTGCCACAACGGCGGCCCGAAGACAGGCCCCGTCGCGGGCGACGACACGGCCGACCAGGATGCCGTCCCAGGCGCTCGCGCCGGCTTCCGCCGGCACATCGGCCCAGGCGGCGCGCAGGTCGTCCAGCCGGGCCTCGGCGTCCGGGGCAACATGGATGAGTGTCGCCACCGCCGCCTCGCCCGCCGCCAGCGCCGGGCGCGCGAGCACTTCGGCCACGGGGCCGTCGAGGCGGATCGCGTCGTGCAGCACCAGTTTGCCGGCGCGGCGGACGCGAATGGTGTCGGCCAGCCGCGCCGTGGCAACGCGCTCGCCCATCGCGGTGCGGCCGAACACCAGCGATTCCACGCCGAGGAACCACGCATCCCCGGCCAGATCGACCTCCAGCACGCGGTCGAGCGCCGCGCGGTCGAACAGGATGGCCTCCTGCGGCAGCCACTCCGCCGCGGCCCCCTCGGCGACCGCGAGGTGCGTGCGGACATGCGCGGGCGGGTCCGCCGGCAGCGCGCGATAGAACCGCTCCGCCGCCTGCGAGGCGAAGGTGGCGCGCGCACCGGCCCCCACGCCGAAGCGGCTGGCGAGCCGGTCGCCGCCGGCAACGCCACCGGAGGAATTCAGCGTCACCACCTCCGCCCAATCCACCGGCCGGGGGAAGCGGGCCTTCAGGCAGCCCTCCTGGCGCAGATCCGCGAGCACGCTCGCCTCGCCGCGCCGCTTGACCGCGACGTGCAGCGAGCCGATGGCGCGTTGGTGGTCAGACAGAGAGACGGCGGCGGACATCTTCCTCGTCAAGCTCCTCTCGCCGGCCGTCCAGCACGATATCGCCGCGATCCATCACGGCGATCCGCTGGGCGAGGTCGCGGGCGAAGTCGAAATACTGCTCCACGAGCAGAATGGCCATCTCCCCCCGGGCGCGCAGCAGGTCGATGACGCGGCCGATGTCCTTGATGATCGAGGGCTGGATGCCCTCGGTCGGCTCGTCGAGCACCAGCAGCCTCGGGCGGGTGACCAGCGCGCGGGCGATGGCCAGTTGCTGCTGCTGCCCGCCCGAGAGGTCGCCGCCGCGCCGGCGTGTCATCGTTTTCAGGATCGGGAACAGGTCGTACATGTCGTCGGGGAATTTCCGCTGGCCGCGCGGCAGCACCGCGAAACCGGTTTCCAGATTCTCCCGCACCGTCAGCAGCGGGAAAATGTCGCGCCCCTGCGGCACCCAGGCAATGCCGCGCCGTGCCCGCTCATAGGGGGCGAGACGAGAAATGTTCTCGCCGTTCCAGACGATGGCGCCACCGCTGATCGGATGCGCGCCGGTGATCGCGCGCAACATACTGGTCTTGCCGACGCCGTTGCGCCCGAGCAGGCATGTGACCTCCCCGATCCTGGCCTGCAACGAGACCTGCCGCAGCGCGATCGCGGCGCCGTAGTGCAGGCTGACCTGCTTGACTTCGAGCATGTTCAGCGCCCCCCACGCTTATCGGCCAAGATAGACTTCGATCACGCGCGGATCGTTGCTGACATGGTCGATGCTGCCCTCGGACAGCACCGATCCCTCATGCAGCACCGTGACCTTCACGCCGAGGGCGCGGACGAACGCCATGTCGTGTTCCACCACCACCACGCTGCGGGTGCCGTTGATCTCGCGCAGCAATTCCGCGGTCTGTTCCGTTTCCGCATCCGTCATGCCGGCCACCGGCTCATCCACCAGCAACAGGTGCGGCTCCTGCGCGAGCAACATGCCGATTTCCAGCCACTGTTTCTGGCCGTGGCTGAGGTCGCCGGCGCGGCGGCCACGATGGTCGCCGAGGCGGATGGTTTTCAGGATCGCCTCGATCCGGTCGCTCTCCTCGCTGCTCTGCCGCGCCCACAGGGTGAAACGCGGCCGCCGGTCGCCGGCGAGTGCCAACAGCAGATTGTCCCAGACGGTGTGCGGCTCGAACACCGTCGGCTTCTGGAACTTCCGGCCGATGCCGAGATCGGCGATGGCGGGTTCGTCGAGGCGCGTGAGGTCGGTGTCCTTGCCGAACACCACGCGGCCGGTATCGGGCCGCGTCTTGCCGGTGATGACATCCATCATCGTGGTCTTGCCGGCACCGTTCGGGCCGATGACCGCGCGCATCTCGCCGCGTTCCAGCACGAGGCTGAGGGCGTTGAGCGCGCGAAACCCATCGAAGCTGACGCTGACGCCGTCCAGATACAGCAGCGTGTCATGATGGTGATGCGGCGTCGTCATTCGGCGGGCTCCGCGGCCGGGGTCACGTTCTTCGGGCGGCGCGCGGGGCGGCCGATCAGGCCCATGATGCCGCCCGGCAGCAACAACGTGACCAGGATGAACAGCGCGCCCAGCGCGAACAGCCACAGCTCCGGCAGCGCGCCGGTGAACACGGTCTTGCCGAAATTCACCAGCACGGCCCCCAGCACGGCGCCGACCAGCGTGCCGCGCCCGCCGACCGCGACCCAGATCACGCTTTCGATCGAGTTCGCCGGCGAGAACTCGCCCGGGTTGATGATGCCGACCTGCGGAACGTACAGCGCGCCGCCGATGCCGGCCATCACCGCCGACAGCACCCAGACGAACAGCTTGTACCGCTCCGGCCGATAGCCGAGGAAGCGCGTGCGGCTCTCAGTGTCGCGCACCGCGATCAGCACCTTGCCGAAGCGCGACGTGACGACGTAGCGCGCCAGCAGCAGCGCGCCCGACAGAAAGACGGCGGTGGCGATCAGCAGCCCGCAGCGCGTGGCGTCCGCCTGCAACGGAATGCCGAACATGTCCTTGAAATCGGTCAGGCCGTTGTTGCCGCCGAACCCCATGTCGTTGCGGAAGAACGCGAGCAGCAGCGCATAGGTCAGCGCCTGGGTGATGATCGAGAGATACACGCCGGAGACGCGGCTGCGGAACGCGAGCCAGCCGAAGATCAGAGCCAGCACGCCGGGCACCAGCAGCACCATCAGGATGGCGTAGCCCGCGTTGTCGAAGCCGTACCAGGTCAGCGGCAGTTCCTTGTAGTTCAGGAACACCATGAAGTCGGGCAGGATGGCGTTGCCGTACACGCCGCGCGTGCCGATCTGGCGCATGAGGTACATCCCCATCGCGTAGCCGCCGAGCGCGAAGAACGCGGCATGCCCCAGGCTGAGGATGCCGCCAAAACCCCAGACCAGATCGACCGCGACGGCGAGCAGCGCGTAGCTGAGATATTTGCCCGCGAGCGAAATCGCATAGGTCGGCACATGCAGCGCCGAGGCCGGCGGCACCGCGAGGTTGAGCACGCTGAGCAGGATCGCGCCCCCCAGCACCGCCAGCAGGCACAGCCGCATCGACATCGCGCTCATGCCTCCACCGCCCGGCCCTTGAGCGGGAACAGCCCGCGCGGCTTGCGCTGGATGAACAGGATCAGCAGCACCAGCACCAGGATCTTGGCCAGCACGGCGCCCGCCAGCGGTTCGAGGAATTTGTTGGCGATGCCGAGCGTCAGCGCGGAGACGACGGTGCCCCACAGATTGCCCACGCCGCCGAACACCACGACCATGAAACTGTCGATGATATAGCCCTGCCCGAGATTGGGGCTGACATTGTCGATCTGGCTCAACGCCACACCGGCAAGCCCCGCGACACCGGAGCCGAGGCCGAAGGTCAGTGCGTCGATCCAGGGGGTGCGGATGCCCATGGCGGCGGCCATGCGGCGGTTCTGCGTCACCGCGCGCATTTGCAGGCCGAGCGCGGTGAAGCGAAGTGCCGCCATCAGCGCCGCGACCACGATCACCGCGAAGACGATGATGTAAAGCCGGTTGTAGGTGATGGTCACGCCACCCCATTGCGCCGCCCCGCTCATGAATCCGGGCGTGGAAACCTCGCGGTTGTTGGCGCCGAAAATGCTGCGCACCGCCTGCTGCAACACCAGTGAAAGGCCCCAGGTCGCGAGCAGCGTTTCCAGCGGGCGACCATACAGGAAGCGGATCAGCGTGCGCTCGATCACGATGCCGACCGCGCCGGAGACGATGAACGACAGCGGGATGGCGATGAACAGACTCGCGCCGAACAGCGAGGGTGCATAGGACTGCAAGACCTGTTGCACGACAAACGTCGTGTAGGCGCCCAGCATCACCATCTCGCCATGCGCCATGTTGATGACACCCATCACGCCGAAGGTGATGGCAAGGCCGGCGGCGGCGAGCAGCAGCACCGAGCCGAGCGACAGCCCGTAGAACACGCCCTGCGCCAGCATCCACATCTGCTGGATGCGCGCGATGGCGGCGACGGCGGCGGCGGCGGCCTTCTGCACCGTGGGCGGCTGGTGGCCGTTGGCCACGGCGTCGAGTTGCGACTGCGCCTCCAGATCGCCGCGATCGCGCAGCACGGTGACGGCGGCCAGCCGATCCGCCTCGCCGCTGTCGGGGCTGGCGAGCAGCGCCGCGGCGCGCGCCTGTTCCATGGCGGTCCTCACGCCCGCATCTGATTCCTTCGCCAGCGCGCGGGTCAGCGCCGGCAGCGCCGCCGGATCGTGCGATTTGAACACCGCCTCGGCGGCGCTCGCGCGTGTCGCGGGATCGGCCGAGAACAGCGTCAGGCTGCCCATCGCCGCCTCGATCGCGCGGCGCACCGCATTGTTCAGGCGCACTTTTTTCAAGCCATCGGGCGGCGTGGCGGCGGCCTCTCCGGTGCGGGCGTTCAGCACCGCGTCGCCTTGCTTGATCCACAACGTCTTGTCGGCTGCCAGATACAGGTTGCCGGCCTGCAAGGCGGAGATCACTGGCTCGGCCTGCTTGTCGCCCGACAGCGCCAGGGCCTCGATGGCGTGACGGATATCCTCGTACCCGCCGGCGAATCCCGCGAACGGATCGTCCTGCGCGCGCGCGGCGAAGGGCAGCAGCAGCAGAACCAGCAGCAGGCAACGGAGCAGCTTCATGCGGGCCTCGGATGAGCGGGGCGGGGATCTTTCCGCCCGGCTCCCGTGCGGGGAGAAAGACGAAAGCCCCCTCCCCATCGGGGAGGGGGCTGCTGAGACGACGCGAGGCGCTTACTTGGCGGAGCCGCCGCACTTGCCGGTGACGACGTTGAAGTTGCCGCAGGACATCGGCTTGCGCCAATCGGCGATCAGGTCCTTGGAGCCTTCCAGATACGGCGACCATTCCTGCGCCACCACGGTACCCGGCGTGTTCCAGACCACGTTGAACTGGCCGTCAGCCTGCACTTCGCCGATATAGACCGGCTTGGTGATGTGATGATTCGGCATCATCGCGGAGTAGCCGCCGGTCAGGTTCGGCACGGTCACGCCGATCATGGCGTCGATCACCTTGTCCGGATCGGTGGTGCCGGCCTTTTCGACCGCCTTCACCCACATGTTGAAGCCGATGTAATGCGCTTCCATCGGGTCATTGGTGGTGCGCGTCGGCTTCTTGGTGAAGTCGTGCCACTCCTTGATGAACGCCTTGTTGGCGGGCGTGTCGATGCTCTCGAAGTAGTTCCAGGCGGCAAGGTGGCCGAGCAGCGGCTTGGTGTCGAGGCCGGCCAGTTCTTCCTCGCCGACCGAGAACGCCACCACCGGGATGTCGGTGGCCTTGACGCCCTGGTTGCCGAGTTCCTTGTAGAACGGCACGTTGGCGTCGCCGTTGATGGTCGATACCACGGCGGTCTTCTTGCCGGCGGAACCGAATTTCTTGATGGAAGCCACGATGTTCTGCCAGTCGCTGTGGCCGAACGGCGTGTAGTTGAT
>JAKBCB010000243.1 GCA_021808185.1 Pseudomonadota bacterium | reverse complement strand
GCTGCCGCGCTCCTCCGCGGTCGCCTGCGCACGGCGCAGGATCGTCTCGGCGCCGGCGAACACGCGCGCGCGGTTGCGCTCCAGCGTGTCGAACGCGCCAGCCCGCGCGAGGTTCTCGATCTGCATCTTGTTGAGCTGGCGCGGATCGACGCGCGCCGCGAGATCGGCAAGGTCGGCGAACGGGCGCGCCCCGCGCGTGGCTGCCAGCGCCTGCATCGCCGCCATGCCGACCTTCTTGACCGCCGCCAGCGCGTAGCGGACGCAGAGCTTGCCGTCGTCGTCGGGCTCCAGCGTGAAATCCGCGCCGGAGCGGTTGATGTCCGGCGGCAGGATGCGGATACCCATGCGGCCGGCATCCTGACGAAGCGCGGCGAGGCGGTCGGTATTGCTGACCGCGAGGCTCATGCACGCGGCCATGAACGCCACCGGATGATTGGCCTTCATCCAGGCGGTCTGGTAGGCGACCAGCGCATAGGCCGCCGCGTGCGACTTGTTGAAGCCGTAGTCGGCGAACTTGGCCATGAGGTCGAACACCTCCTCGGCCTTCGCCGGAGGGATGCCGCGCCCGGTCGCGCCATCGACGAAGATCTTGCGCTGCTGCTCCATTTCCGCGCGGATCTTCTTGCCCATCGCGCGGCGCAGCAGGTCGGCGCCGCCCAGGCTGTAGCCCGCCATCTTCTGGGCGATCTGCATCACCTGTTCCTGATAGACCATGATGCCGTAGGTCTCTTCCAGGATCTCCTGCAACTCCGGGTGCGGCGGCTCCCACTTCTCCCCATGCTTGCGCTGGCAATAGGCGGGGATGTTCGCCATCGGGCCGGGGCGGTACAGCGCGACAGCGGCGATCAGATCCTCGAACCGGTTCGGGCGCATCTGGCGCAGCACGTCGCGCATGCCCTGGCCTTCGAACTGGAACACCCCGCCGGCATCGCCGCGTTGCAGCATCTCGTAGGTGGGTGCGTCGTCCAGCGGCAGGCGGTCGAGATCGACTTCGATGCCCTGGCCCTTCAGGAACGCCACACCGCGTTGCAGGATGGTCAGCGTGGTCAGGCCCAGGAAGTCGAACTTCACCAGCCCGGCCTGCTCGACATATTTCATCGAGTACTGCGTGACCAGGAAGTCCGAGCGCGGGTCGCGATAGATCGGCACCAGCTCGGTGAGTTTGCGGTCGCCGATGACCACGCCGGCGGCATGGGTGGAGGCGTGGCGGTACAGCCCCTCAAGCTGCAAGGCGATTTCCAGCAAGCGGCGGACCGCCTCGTCCTCCTCGCGCATCTGCTGGAGTTTCGGCTCGCCGTCGATCGCCTGTTGCAGCGTCACCGGCTTGGCCGGGTTGTTCGGGATCAGCTCGGCCACCTTGTTGACCTGCCCGAATGGCAGGCCGAGCACGCGGCCGACATCGCGCACCGCCGCGCGGGCCTGCAACTTTCCGAAGGTGATGATCTGCGCCACGCGGTCGCCGCCGTATTCGCGGCGCACATAGGCGATCACCTCGTCACGGCGGTCCTGGCAGAAATCGATGTCGAAGTCCGGCATCGACACACGCTCGGGGTTGAGGAACCGCTCGAACAGCAGGTTGAAGCGCAGCGGGTCGAGATCCGTGATGGTCAGCGCCCAGGCGGCCACCGAGCCGGCGCCGGAGCCGCGGCCGGGGCCGACGGGAATGCCCTGCCCCTTCGCCCATTGGATGAAGTCCGCGACGATGAGGAAGTAGCCGGGGAATCCCATCTTGGCGATGACGTCGAGTTCGAATTCCAGCCGCTCGCGATAGCTGCTCCGCGTGGTCTCATCGGCGCCCATCGCGTCGAGCCGGCGGTCCAGCCCCTCGCGTGCCATGGCACGGACGGTTTCCTCCTCGCTGCTGCCGGGGCGGACCTTGGGGCAGACCGGCAGAAGCGGCTTGCGGGTTTCCGCCATCACCGCGCAGCGGCGCGCGATGGCCAGCGTGTTGTCGCAGGCGTCCGGCAGATCGGCGAACAAGGCCCGCATCGTCGCGGCCGGCTTGAACCAGTGTTCCGGCGTGACGCGGCGGCGTTCGCGGTCCGATATGAGGCGCGCCTCGGCGATGCACAGCAGCGCGTCGTGCGCCTCGTGCATCTTGGGGTTGGCGAAGAAGCAGTCGTTGGTGGCGACAAGGGGCACGCCGCGCGCATCGGCCAGCGCGATCAGGCCGGGCTCGATCGCGCGTTCCACCGGCAGGCCGTGGCGATGCAGTTCCATCGCCACGCGATCCGGGAAGGCTTCCGTCAGTTGCGCCAGCAGATGCTCGGCCGCGTCGCGCTGGCCCTCGGCAAGCAGGCGGGCGATCGGGCCGAGCGTGCCGCCGGTCAACAACAGCAGGCCCTCGGCGTGTTCCGCCAATCGCTCGAACGGGATTTGCGGCTTCAGGCCGGGCTCGGTTTCCAGGAAGCCAAGGGAGGACAGTCGTTGCAGGTTAGCCAACCCGGCGGCGTCCTTGGCCAGCAGCACCAGCGCATCGGGCGCCGCACGCGGCGCGTCGGCGCGCGCCAGCGCGATCTGGCAGCCGAGAATCGGCTGCACGCCTTTGGCCACGCAGGCTTGGGAGAACTCCAGCGAGCCGAACAGATTGGCGGTGTCGGTGATGGCGACGGCCGGCATGCCCGCTTCGCGGGCGAGCGCGGAAATTTTGTCGGCCTTGATGGCGCCTTCGCTCAGCGAATAACTGGAGTGAACGCGCAGATGCACGAAATCGGCGTAACTCATGGCACGGGCACCACGCGGCCTTCGCGCAGCGTCACGGTGCGGTCCATGCGCGCGGCGAGGTCGGGGTTATGGGTCGCGATCAGCGCCGCCACGCCATGCGTGCGCACCGTCGCGAGAAGCTCGGCGAACACACCCTCGGCCGTGGCGACATCGAGGTTGCCGGTGGGTTCGTCGGCGAGCAGCACCGCAGGCGCGTTGGCCAGCGCGCGCGCGATGGCCACGCGCTGCTGCTCGCCGCCGGAGAGCTTGCCGGGCAGATGATCCACGCGCTGCGCGAGGCCGAACGAGGCAAGCAGCTTGCGCGCGCGCTGCTGGGCCGCGCGCTTGGGAACCCCAGCGATCATTTGCGGCAGCACCACGTTTTCAAGCGCGGAGAACTCCCCGAGCAGGTGGTGGAATTGATAGACGAACCCGATCGAGTCGCGGCGGATCGCGGTGCGTTCGCGGTCCGGCAGCGTGCCCGCGTCCCGGCCACGGACCAGAACCTTGCCACCGTCCGGGCGTTCCAGCAGGCCGGCGAGGTGCAGCAGCGTGGATTTTCCGGACCCGGACGGCGCCACGAGCGCCACGATCTCGCCGGGCACGAGCAACAGGTCGGCGCCGCGCAGGATCGGCAGCTCCCCGGCCTCGGTGCGAAAGACGCGGCGCACGCCGCGCAGTTCAAGGGCCGCGTCACTCACTGCGCAACGCCTCCACCGGGTCGGTGCGGGCGGCGCGCCAGCTTGGGTAAAGCGTCGCCAGCAGCGAGAGCGTCAGTCCCAGCGTGACCACGCGCGCGACATCGCCCCAGTCGATGGTGCTCGGCAGGGTGGTCAGCATGAAGACGGACGAATCGAAGACTTCGCCGCCGCTGATGTTCTCGACGAGATGCTGGATGGCCACGATGTTGCGGCAGAAGACGATGCCGATCAGCGTGCCGATGGCGGTGCCGGAGACGCCGACGAAAGCGCCGCACATCAGGAAGATGCGCAGGATGGCGCCGCTCCCCGCGCCCAGCGTGCGCAGCACGGCGATGTCCGCGCGCTTGTCCTTCACCAGCATGATGAGCGACGAGATCACGTTGAACGCCGCCACCAGCACGATCATGCCGAGCACGATGAACATGGTGTCCTTCTGCACCCGCAGCACGCCGATGATCTGGTCGTTGGCGTGCCGCCAGTCGCGCAGCATGACCGATCGGCCGGACAAAGCCGCGCGGATCGCGGGCAGCACGCGCTCGACATGCTCGGGATCGGCCACGCGCAGTTGCAGGCCGGTGATGGCGTTGGGCAACTGGAAGAAAATCTGCGCCATCGGCAGCGGCAGGAACACCACGCCGGAATTGTAGTCGCTGAGTCCCGCGTCGAAGATCGCCACCACCTTGAAGGCACGGATGCGCGGCACCGAGCCGAACGCCGTGGCCGCCCCCTTCGGCGAGGTAAGCGTGAGCAGGCTGCCGATGCGCAGGCGGAAACTGTCGGCCAGCGACACACCGACGGCGATAGCGTCGTCCCCGGTGAAGGCATCGAGGCTGCCGGCCACGATGTGCTGGCCGATGATCGGCAGTGCCTTGAGGTCCGCCTGGGTCACGCCGCGCACCAGCCCGCCGCGAATGCCACCCTGCTCGGTGGTCAGCAGCGCCTGCCCGTCGATCAGCGGCAGCACCGAGACGACGCCCGGGATAGCCCGCAACTTTTCAGCCAGCGCCTCGTAGCTGTCGATCTTCTGGCCCGCGTACGCCTCGATGCCGATATGGCCGTTGGCGCCGAGCGCGCGCGTGACAAGTTCGGTCTGAAAGCCGCTCATCACCGATGTGACGACGATCAGCGTCGCGACGCCAAGGGCGATGCCGACCAGCGAGAACACGGCGATGATCGAGACAAACCGCTCCCCCCGCCGGGCGCGCAGATAGCGCCCGGCGACCGCGCGCTCGAACGGCCCGAACATGTCAGCCGATACGCGCGAGGGCGGCGTCGATGCTCAGTTCCTGCCGCTCGCCGGTGGCACGGCGCTTCAGTTCGACGGTGCCGGCGGCGGCGCCACGCGGGCCGACGATGATCTGCCAGGGATGGCCCATCAGATCGGCGTCGTTGAATTTCACCCCCGCCCGTTCCTCGCGGTCGTCATACAGCGCATGGCCGGCGAATTTGGCATACAGATCCTCGCAGATCCGGTTGCACGCGGCGTCGCCCTGCTTGAGATTCAGGATCGCCGCCTTGAACGGCGCCACCGAATCCGGCCATTTGATGCCGGCATCGTCGTGAAAAGCCTCGATCAGCGCGCCGACCAGCCGCGAGACGCCGATGCCGTAGCTGCCCATGTGTGGCGAGACCTGGGTGCCGTCCGGGGCGGCGATGCGCAGTTCCATCGGGTCGCTGTACTTGGTGCCGAAATAGAAGATATGGCCGACCTCGATGCCGCGCCCCTCGCGCTTCTCCGCCACTTTCGCCCAGGCGGCTTCATCGTGTTTTTCGTCGGTGGCCGCGTATGGCGTGGTCATCTGGGTGAAGAAGCGGTCCAGATCGGACTCGGACTCATGGGAGAAGCGGCCGGAGGAGAAGTCCATGCTCTCGAACGCCGCGTCGTACCACACCTGACTTTCGCCAGTGGGCGCGAGGATGATGAATTCGTGGCTCAGATTGCCGCCGATCGGGCCGCTTTCGGCCTCCATCGGGATCGCCTTGACGCCGAGGCGCTGGAAGGTGCGCATGTAGGCCAGCATCATCTTGCGATAGCTGATCACCGCGCCGGCGTAGTCGAGGTCGAAGCTGTACGCGTCCTTCATCAGGAATTCGCGGCCGCGCATCACGCCGAAGCGCGGCCGCACCTCGTCGCGGAATTTCCATTGGATGTGATAAAGCATCTGCGGAAGTTCGCGATAGGACTTGACCGACTGGCGGAAGATATCCGTGATCATTTCTTCATTGGTCGGCCCGTACAACAGGTCGCGCTCGTGCCGATCCTTCAGCCGGAGCATTTCCGGCCCGTAAGCATCATACCGGCCACTGGTGCGCCAGAGATCGGCGGACTGGATCGTCGGCATCAGCATGTCCTGCGCGCCGATGGCGTCCTGCTCCTCGCGCACAATGCGCGCGATGTTCTGCAACACGCGCCAACCGGCCGGCAGCCACGCATAGATGCCGGAGGCCGTCTGGCGCACAAGCCCAGCGCGCAACATCAATCGGTGCGAGGCGATCTGCGCCTCGGCCGGCGTTTCCTTCAGCGTGGGCACAAGGCTGCGGGACAGGCGCATCGTGATCTGATCCGTCAAGGATGGGGGAACA
>JAKBCB010000242.1 GCA_021808185.1 Pseudomonadota bacterium | reverse complement strand
TTCAGCAACCAGGCGAGCGAGGCGGGGTCCGTCAGCACGGCGGCATCCAGCTTGTCCGCGCGCAGGGCGGCGGCGATGTCCTCACGCTTTTGCGCCGCCGTGCGACCGGCGAATTCCAGATGGTGCGGCAGCGCGGGGGCCAGCGGCGGCGGCGGGCGGTTCGGCCAGATCGCGTCGATCGGGTTGTCCTCGGTCGCGACCATGGTTATGCCGGCGTCGAGGAAGCGTTGCAGCGCCTCCTCGGAGATCAGCAGCGGGTCGTAGCCGATCCGCGCCCCCGGGGCGGCCTCGGCGATCCAGGCCGGCGCCGGCTCCTCGGTGATGTGCCGGCGCTCCCACAGCGCCGGGTCGGTCTGCGCCGCCGCCTGCAACACGTAGCGCCCGTCCACGAAGATCGCGGCCCGCGCGGGCAGCACCACGGCAAGCCCGGCGCTGCCGGTGAAGCCGGTCAGCCATGCCAGCCGCTCCGCCCCCGGCGGCACGTACTCGCCCAGGTGCTCGTCGGCGCGCGGGACGATGAACCCATCCAGGCTCCGGCGGGCGAGTTCGGTACGCAGATCAGCGAGATACGGCGAATTCATGACAAGGCACCTTGGGTCTGCATCACAAAATTTTCATGGCTCATCAGCAAGACATGCGCAAGATGCATGTCTGGCGCAGAAAGTTGGCAAATTCACCGGCGACCCCGCGCACCTATGTTGCGCTGCATCAAACGGCCGGCTCCGGGGTCCATCCCGATCGCCCAAGCCGGCATCACCACTAAGGACTTCACCAGATGAGCGCCCAGTTTGCCAAGGACCCGGTGTCCTACTTCGCCCCCGTGAACATCTCGGAGGCCTCGCCGAGCGTGTTCGCGCCCAGCAACACCGGCATCGTCGGCAAGGGCCTGCGCGCGGTCGCCAGGTCGTTCTCCGCGATGATGCAGCGTCGCGCCGTGATCGGCGAGCTGAGTGCGCTGTCCGATCACGAACTGGCCGATATCGGCCTGAGCCGCGTCGACATTCCGCGCGTGTTCGACCGCGCCTTCGTCGCCGCCCGCTCGATGCCGAACGCCGCCCGCTTCTGATGCGCCGCCCCGCGCGGGGAGGGGCCGGCTTCGGCCCTCACCGCGCGCGGCGTTCGCGGTGGGCGCTATACAGCCCGCTGCCGGCGATGATGCAGGCGCCGACGATCGTCGCCACCCCCGGCCGGCCATCGAAGACGATGTAACCAAGCCCGGTGGACCAGATCAGTTGCAGATATGAAAACGGCGCCAGCATCGAGGCGGGGGCCGCGCGGTAGCCGAGAATCACCATCCATTGCCCGGCCGAGGCGGCGGCGCCGATCAGCAAGCATAGCGCCAGTTCCTTGCCCGTCGGCACCACGACATCGAACGGCAGCGCGCAGGTCAGCACCAGCAGCCCGCTGCCGGCGGTCCACGCAAGGATGGTGGACGGGCCCTCCGTCACGGCCATGCGCCGCGTCAGCACGATGCCGATGGCCCAGGTCGCCGCCGAGAGCACCGGGAAGGCCGCCGCCGCGCTGAACGCCGAGGTGCCGGGCTGGGCCGCGATCACCGCCCCGGTCAGCCCGACGCCCACCGCGATCCAGCGCCGCGGCCCCACCCGTTCGCCGAGGAACGGCACCGACAGCATGGTGATGAACATCGGCGAGACGAAGTTGATCGCCGCCGCGTCCGCCATCGGCAGAAGCCGCAATCCGAACACGAAGAACAGCGCCGAGCCGACGATGGCCAGGCCCCGCGTAATTTGCGCCACCGGCTTGCGCGTGCGCAGCGTCGCCCCCCGGTCGCGGATCGCCGGCAGCGTGGCGAGCAGGGTGAACACCAGATAGCGCACCCAGGCGACCTCGATCACCGGCAGCGTCTGCGTCACGTATTTCGCGGTCGCGTCCGAGATCGAGAACACGATCGAGGCGCTGACCACGAGCAGGATGCCGCGCACCGGGTCGTCCCCGACGCGGCGGCCAGCAGAGGCGAGGTCCGGCGCGAGGGCGCGCGCCATGGCGGGTTGGGGCATGATGCTGCGGCGCGACGGGGGGCGGCGGACGTGACTGACCGGTCATTTAGCATGCTTCGCCGCGCGCCGGTGTGGCCGCTCTCTCCCTGTTGGCGCGTCAGCCATGCGCGCGACGCCGCGCGCGGCGCGCTTTGCGGGTTCGGCATATCTCCCGCCCGCCCCCTCGGCTACAACCCCGCCGTCCCGCCACAGCCCGGAGCCCCCGCGATGGACGTCGCCACGACCAACCAGCACGCCAAATACGACCGGCTGATCGCCCAGTGCGCCGGACTTCCGCCGGTGCCGACGGCGGTGGTGCACCCGTGCGACGCAGCCTCGTTGACCGGGGCGATGCAGGCCGCCGAGGCCGGCCTGATCGTGCCGCTGCTGGTCGGGCCGGAGGTGCGCATCCGCCGCATCGCCGCCGAGCAAGGGCTCGACATCGCGCATTGCCGCATCTTCGATACCCCGCACAGCCACGCCAGCGCCGACAAGGGCGTGGAGCTGGTGCGCACGGGCGAGGCGGCGGCGCTGATGAAGGGCAGCCTGCACACCGACGAGGTGATGGGCGCCGTGGTGCGCCACGACACCGGCATCCGCACCGAGCGGCGCATCAGCCATGTGTTCATCATGGACGTGCCGACCTACCCGAAACCGCTGTTCATCACCGATGCCGCGGTGAACATCGCCCCCACGCTCGACGATAAGGTCGATATCCTCGCCAACGCCATCGAACTGGCGCAGGCGCTGGGGGTCGAGCGGCCGAAGGTCGCGATCCTGTCGGCAGTGGAGACGGTGAGCGCCAAGATCCCCTCCACCATCGACGCGGCGGCGCTGTGCAAAATGGCCGAGCGCGGCCAGATCAAGGGCGCGGTGCTGGACGGGCCGCTGGCGTTCGACAACGCCATCAGCAAGGAGGCGGCGGCGATGAAGGGCATCGTCTCGCCGGTCGCGGGCGACGCCGACATCCTGCTGGTGCCGGATATGGAGGCCGGGAACATGCTGGCCAAGGAATTGACCTTCCTGGCCAACGCGGATGCCGCCGGCATCGTGCTGGGCGCGCGGGTGCCGATCGTGCTGACCAGCCGGGCGGATTCGGTGCGCGCGCGCCTCGCCAGCGCCGCCGTGGCCGTGATCTACGCGCACGCCCGCCGGGCGGCGGCGCTGGCCAAGCCGCGGGACTGACGCCGCAGCGCCTCAGTTCAGGCCGGAAGCAAGGCTTTCCAGCGCGTGCACGTCGCGCAACACGATCTCGGACGGCGTCGGGATCTCGATCAGCCGCTCGGTCCGCAGCCGGGTGAGCGTGCGGCTGACGGTCTCGATGGTCAGGCCGAGATAGTCGGCGATGTCCGTGCGGGTCATCGGCAGCGAGATGGCTTCGGCACGGCCGGCGTGCGAACAGCCCGCCGGCAGCATGATTTGTCCCTCGGCCCGCGCGAGCAGGAAACTGGCCAGCCGTTCGCGCGCCGTCTTGCGGCCGAGCAGCAGCATTTGTTCCTGCGCCGCCACAAGTTCGTTCGACGCCGCTTCCAGCAGTCGGCGTTCGAGGGCGGGGAAATCCTCCAGCAACACGCGCAGCTTGGGGCGGGAGAAGCGGCAGATCCGCATCGTTTCCACCGCCTCGGCGCCGAAGGAATAGGTGCGCGACACCGCGAGGCCAAGGAAATGTCCGGCGCCGGCGAACCCTGTGATCTGCCGCCGCCCGTCGGGCAGCAGCTTGAACAGCTTCGCGGTGCCGCTGGTGACGTTATAGAAATTTTCTGCCGGATCGCCCTCGTCGATGAACGAGCGCCCGGCCTCGATCGTGAAGGGGTGCGCGAGCGCCGCGAGCCGGGCGAGGTCCTGGTCTTCGATCGCGCTGCAAACACTAAAGGGACGCGCGCCGCAATGGGCACAGGGATCTGGGAGGTGATTCATTTCGACAACCACAGGCCGCGCGCGAAAAGTCGTCATACCCTGACCCACCGTGGCATCCCGCGATCGTTCACGGGTATCCGAGTGTATCGAACTGTGCTGGCTGCGGGAACCCTTTCTTTCTGCGTTGATCTGCGTCAACGCACGCGCGGGACCGACCCGTGCACACTCGCCCGCTATCGGGAGCCCTGGCGGGAAACAATTGGAATGTTGGGCTTCACCTCTCATATCGTGATGCCGGATCAGGTGCGGGCCGTCTATCCGCTGGTCCGCGAGGCCGTGCCGAGCCTCACGCTGCAAGCATGGGTGAGTTTCGCCCGTCCGCTGACCAACCCGCGCCGGGCGGCGCGCGCCGGCATCGTCGCGGTCCGACGCATCCCCCGCCCGCTGCCGTGCGGGCTGTTTCTGTACCGGCGGGAGCACGACCTGGCGCAGGGCGCGATCCTGGCGACGGAGTATTTCGTGGCGGTCGATGTGCTGGACCCCGCGCCCGTCGTGCTGGCGCTGGCGCACGAGATGGACCTCCTGGCGCAACGGCTGGGCTGCACGGCGATTCGCGCGCTGGTCCGCGACCATACGCAACCCGTGGCCGCCGGCCTGCGCGCGGCTGGCTTGCAGCCAGGGGGCGACATGCTGTGGAAGCAGGTCGCCCCGCTCGTGGCCGCGAGTTAGCGGTCCGGGGGCAGAGCCCCCGCCTTGCCTACGCCGCAACCACCGGCATGTCCGGGAAGCACAGCTCGTGGCGCGCCCGCCACTCGGGCCGGACGTAATTGACGATCAGCGTCCGCCGCACGCCCTCGATCCGGCGCGGCGCGAAACCGTGCCAGGTGTCCTCGGCCGGAATGAAGATCAGCCCCGAGTCGAACGTGCCCGGGGAGCGGGCAACGAGGTTGCCGGTCGTGTCGAGCAGGTCGGTGCCCAAGGTCTCGGCGGCTGGCCCGTCGGACAGGTAGATCAGCATGGTGAACAGCTTGGCGCCGATATCGGTGTGCGGCTCCAGCCAGAACCCGTCGGTGTCCTGGCAGTATTCGATGCGGAGCGACGCGCCGGCCAGCACGGTGCCGCACAGGCGTTGCAGCAGCGCGATGGTGGCCGGCGCCTGCAAGGCGTGCGCGAGCGCGTCGCAGACCGGGAATTGGCGGCGCTGTTCGACGCCGAAGAAGCTACGCTGCGCGTTGATCGATTCCCGGCGCCCGGCGATGCCGCCCATGTCCGGAATAT
This sequence comes from Pseudomonadota bacterium, assembly GCA_021808185.1. Taxonomy (GTDB): domain Bacteria; phylum Pseudomonadota; class Alphaproteobacteria; order Acetobacterales; family Acetobacteraceae; genus CAJCJG01. The sequence goes on along the minus strand of JAKBCB010000242.1, from coordinate 871 downwards.
TGAACGGCAGCGCCCGTATCGCGCCGCAGGTCTCCGGCGGCAGCACGTCCGCGAGGCTCCAGTGGCGAAACGGCACCTCGCCTTGTCGCCCCGCGGCGAGCGCCGCGCGCAGGTGCACCGGCAGGTTCGGCCCTATCCCGGTCACGCGCCCACCACGGACTTGATGCGCTTGGCGGTGGCGGAGATGGCGTGCCGCAGCGTCTCGCGCCGGGCCGCGCCGACATCGGTCATCCAGTTCAGCATCAGCGCGCGCCGCACCCCATCGTACGGCAGATGGCCATGGAAGGAACGGTCGGTGCGGTGGAACGCGAGCAGCGTGCCGTCCAGCGGCGGCACCTCGGCCACCATGGCGTCGATGTCGTCGTTCCGGCGCAGGATGCGCAGCATGCCGCCCGTGTGCGGCCAGGATTCGTTGAGGTAGATCAGCGCCGTGACCACCTTGTCGGTGCTGTCCGCGTGGATCGCGCCGTCCTGCGGCCGGCAGCGGCTGCGCACGGTCAGCATCAGCGTGCGCGGGTCCAGGCGCACGCCGAACTTGTCCGCCATCGCCGACGTGAACGCGGGTTCGCGGACGGCACGCAGCAGCCGGTCGAACCCATCGCCGGGCTCGGCCGCGTGCGCGGGGGCGATGCCGCCATGCGGCGAGAGCGGGAAGCACAGCCGCGCCGCCGCCGCCGCGCCCGGCGGCACAAAAAACGGGACAACGAGGAAGTCGAACGGATCGCGCGCCAGCGTCGCGCGCGCCAGCGCGCCGAGATCCAGCACGCGCGATTCGGTCTCCAGATCGGCAAGCGTCATCGGTGATCCCCCCTGCGCGGCCGCCGGCCGCGCGCCTCAGACGGCGCGGGCGTGCCGGGCCTCGTTTTGCGGC
>JAKBCB010000241.1 GCA_021808185.1 Pseudomonadota bacterium | reverse complement strand
CGTTTGCCATTTTTATTGAAGGGACGTGGAAATTCCGCAAACCGAGCGCACGCGCCTCGCCGGCTGCTGTTCGCGACAAGTTGTGGCGGGCGGGCAGGCGCATGGCGCGATGCTGGCGTTCGGCATTCTTGTTCCTCCCACTCCGTCGTTGACAGCCATCCTACCGCCCGCCTAAGGTTCATTCAAGTGGAACGCGTTCATTCTAATGAACGGCGTGCGCGGATGCCGGGCGCCCCCGCTTGCGCGGCGCGCGTCTGGCCGATGTGCGCGAAAGACTTGGGGGAAACCGAATGGCCATGAGCGTCCGCGACTGGGCGGCCCGCTTCAGCGAGGCGTCCGACAGGGATCCGACCATCGGCGCGATGGCGCGTTATTACACCTGCTCGTTCATGTGGGACATGGGCACGGCCAAACCCATCATCGAGATGCTGGACGGGCGCGTGCACCGCATCAACATCGACGCCAATCCGCTCGATGCCTACGACTTCGCCCTGCGCGCCAGCCCGCAGACATGGCGCGAGTTCGCGCGCCCGGTTCCCGCGCCGATGTATCACGGCATCTGGTCGGCAAGCTTCAGGCGAGACCTGAAGATCGAGGGCAACATCCTCGTGATGATGCAGAACCTGCGCAACTTCACGGTTCAGTTCGAGCTGCTGCGCAAGGTCGGTGTGCCGGTATGACTGGCGCGCGAACCCTTCCCACGCGTCGTCCCAAGCGACGCAGCAGCAATTCAGTCTCAGGGAGCCCGGTATGGCCAAGCATTCACCGGTAATCGGCCGCTACGTCACGATCGACGTCGATGGTTGCGAATACAAGGTCTTCTACCTGCGCAACGGAAGCGGCGTGCCACTGGTCTGCCAGCACACGGCTGGATGTCACAACCACCAATGGCGCGACCTGCTGGAAGACCCGGCGAACAATCTCGACCTCGGGCAACGCTATGTCGCCTATCTGGCCGGGCACGAGGCGGTGAACGGCAACCTGGTGCGGCTGCTCGCGGCCTATAACGCCGGCCCGGCGAATTTCGCCCGCTTTGCCGCGCAAATCCGCGACAACGGCGACCCGCTGCTGTTCATCGAGGCTATTCCGTTGGACGAAACGCGCGCGCATGTGCCGCGGGTGCTGACCTACACCTGGATCTATGCGGCCCTGATGCACCTGCCCTCGCCCAGCCTCGACGAACTCGCCGGCGGCCTGTGGCCGCGCTACCATCCCTACGACGAACCGCGCGTCGCCTCGGCGCATTTGCACTGAGGGCGCGGCGGACGGGGAGAGCCGGGATGGCGCGCATCGACGAAAGCAGACCCTTCATCGCCGTCAACATCGCCGTGCTGACCGTGTCGGACACGCGGACGGCGGCGAACGACACCTCGGGCGACACGCTGGCGGCGCGCGTCACCGCCGCCGGGCACCGCGTGGCGGCGCGGGCCATCGAGACGGACGACGCGGCCGAGATCGAAACCACGCTGCGGCGCTGGATCGCCGACCCCGCCATCGACGTGGTCATCACCACCGGCGGCACCGGCATCACCGGGCGCGACGTGACGCCGGAGGCGTTCGACCGCGTGCTGGAAAAGCGCATCGAGGGGTTCGGCGAGCTGTTCCGGATGCTGAGCTACCAGAAGATCGGCACCAGCACGATGCAGTCCCGCGCGCTGGGCGGGGTGGCGCACGGCACCTATCTGTTCGCGCTGCCGGGCAGCACCGGGGCGGTGAAGGATGCCTGGGACGACATCCTGCTATGGCAGCTCGACAACCGCCACCGTCCCTGCAACCTGGTGGAGCTGATGCCGCGCCTGCAGGAGCATCGGACGGCGGCGGCGTGACTCCTAGCCGCTCCCACCCTGCGTGAGTCGGGCAACCGTCGCCGGATCGTCTTCGTTTCCGAAGAACCCCGCCAGCGCATCGCGGAACACGGCCTCCGTCGGGTCCGCGTGTGCGTACAACGTCATGCAGGAGCGGAACTTCATGTCGTCCGGGCTGCCGAAGATCGCGTGTGCGCCGCCTGCGGCATGGCGGTTGGCGAGTGCGGTGCAGTCGCGCAGCCGTGTGCCGAGCAGCGGGTGGGCGAGGTAGGCGCGCGCCTCGTCGAGCGAGCCGATGCCGTAGCGTTCCGCCATCGCGCTGTGGCCGAGGCCGCGCAGTTGCGGAAACACGAACCACATCCAGTGCGTGCGCTTGTGCCCCGCCGCCAGTTCGCGGCGCACCTGCACGATCACCGGCGCCTGGGCGGTGACGAAGCGGGCGAGCGCGAAGGGGTCGTCCATGCCGCAGGCTGAGCGCCCGCGCGGCGGGGAGTCAATTCCGCGCGGATGCCGCCGGGGACGGCACTCGATGCGGTGAAGCTGCGTTGCCGTTGCGCCATGCATCGCCTCTCCATCCTGCCGGCACTGGCCGTGCTTGCCGCCTGTGCGACGGTCAGCAGCGGCATCGTGCCGGCGGGCGCGCCCGGGCAGTTCACGATCACGGAACGCGATTCCCCGGTGAACGGCGGTGCCGCGGCCGCCACCCGCACCGCCATGGCCAAGGCGGCCGCCTTCTGCCGCGACCGCCATGCCGCCTTCATTCCCGGGGAGGCTGTGACGCTCGGCCGTCCGGTGCAGACGGACCTCGTCGGCGCCACCGGCTTCCGCCTGACCTTCCGCTGCGGCGAGCCCGATGCGCCGGACGGACCCGATGCGGATACCGCCCCGCCGCCCTGAACGGACGCGCCCGCGCCGCCGTTGACAGGCCTCCGCCGCCGCCGCAGGCTGGGCGCATCCGAGGGGTGCCCCGCAGGGGGCTGAGATGCCGTCGGGCCGGTGAACCGGCCGGCACGGGAACCCTTAGAACCTGATCCGGGTCACGCCGGCGTAGGGACGGGACAGTTCGCGAGCGATCCCCCCTCCCGCGCCGGCGCCCGCCGCGAGAGGATGCGCCATGAACGTCCAGGCCAAGCCCGCCGCCGTCACCACCGGCCCGATCGCCGGATCGCGCAAGGTCTATGCCGGGGCACCCGGCCGGCCCGATATCGCGGTGCCGTTCCGCGAGATCGACCTGCACCCGTCCGCCGGCGAACCGCCGCTGCGGCTCTATGACACCTCCGGCCCTTACACCGACCCGGCGCAGCCGATCGACCTCGATGCCGGCGCGCCGGCGGTGCGCGAGGCCTGGATCGCCGCGCGGGGGTTCGCCGCGGCCACGCCGCGCGCCATCCGGCCGGAGGATAACGGCCATGTCGGCACCGACAAGCTGGTGCCGCTGTGCCCCGCGCCGCGCGTGCTGCGGGAGGGGCGGGCGGGCCAGTTGGTCACGCAACTGGAATTCGCCCGCGCCGGAATCATCACCGAGGAGATGATCTACGTCGCCCATCGCGAGAATCTCGGCCGCGCCGGTCCATTGCCCGGTGCGGCCGAACGGCGGGCGGACGGCGAGGATTTCGGCGCCGCGCTGCCGGAATTCGTGACCGCGGAATTCGTGCGCGCGGAAATCGCCGCCGGCCGCGCCATCATTCCCGCCAACATCAATCACCCGGAACTTGAGCCGGTCATCATCGGGCGCAACTTCCTGGTGAAGATCAACGCCAATATCGGCAATTCCGCCGTCACCTCCTCCGCCGCCGAGGAGGTGGAGAAGATGGTGTGGGCGATCCGCTGGGGTGCCGACACGGTGATGGACCTGTCCACCGGGCGGAACATCCACAACATCCGAAGCTGGATCCTGCGCAATGCGCCGGTGCCGATCGGCACCGTGCCGATCTACCAGGCGCTGGAGAAGGTCGGCGGCGACCCCGACAAGCTCGACTGGGAGGTGTTCAAGGACACGCTGATCGAGCAGGCCGAGCAGGGCGTGGACTATTTCACCATCCATGCCGGCGTGCGGCTGCGCCACGTGCCGCTGACGGCGAAGCGCGTCACCGGCATCGTCTCGCGTGGCGGGTCGATCATGGCGCGCTGGTGCCTCGCGCATCACCGCGAGAGCTTCCTCTATGAGCGGTTCGACGAGATCTGCGACATCATGCGCCGCCACGACGTGTCCTTCTCGCTCGGCGACGGGCTGCGCCCCGGCTCGATCGCGGATGCCAACGACGCCGCGCAGTTCGCCGAGCTGGAAACGCTCGGTGAGCTGACCAAGGTCGCCTGGGACAAGGGCTGCCAAGTGATGATCGAGGGGCCCGGCCACGTGCCGATGCACAAGATCAAGGTCAACATGGACAAGCAGCTCCGCGAGTGCGGCGAGGCGCCGTTCTACACGCTCGGCCCGCTGACCACCGACATCGCGCCCGGCTATGACCACATCACCTCCGCGATCGGTGCCGCCATGATCGGCTGGTTCGGTACCGCGATGCTCTGCTACGTCACGCCGAAGGAGCATCTCGGCCTGCCCAACCGCGACGACGTGAAGACCGGCGTGATCACATACCGCATCGCCGCCCACGCCGCCGATCTCGCCAAGGGCCATCCGTCGGCCAAGCTGCGCGACGATGCGATCAGCCGCGCGCGCTTCGAGTTCCGCTGGGAGGACCAGTTCAACCTCGGCCTGGATCCCGACACGGCGCGGCAGTTCCACGACGAGACGCTGCCGAAGGAGGCACACAAGGTCGCGCATTTCTGCTCGATGTGCGGCCCCAAGTTCTGCTCCATGAAGATCACCCAGGACATCCGCGCGGATGCCGAGCGGATGGCCGGGATGCAGCAGATGAGCGAGACGTTCCGCGCCGCCGGATCGGCGCTGTATGTCCCCGAGCCGGCGGAGGCGAAGCCGGCGGCGTGAGCGATCCCCGCGCCGCGCTGGAGGCGATCGGCGCGCTGCCGGACACGGAAATCGACATCGCCGACGCCGCGCTGCAACTCGCGCGTATCGACGCGCCCCGCGCCGACTGGGAGGGTTGCCGCGCCCACCTGTCGCTGCTGGCGCGCGAGGCGGTGGATTTCGCCGCCGGCATCGCGGATGACGATGCCGTGGCGCAGGCGGCGGCACTGGCCGATCTGCTCGCTGTCCGGAACGGCTATCAGGGTGATGCCGAAACCTATGACGACTTCGCCAACGCCAACCTGATCCGCGTGATCGAGCGGCGGCGCGGCCTGCCGGTGGCGCTCGGCGTGATCTGGCTGCACGCGGCGCACGCGGCCGGCTGGGACGCGCATGGCATCGACTTTCCCGGCCACTTCCTGGTGGCGCTGGCGGGCGGCCGGGCGCCGGCGGCGGTCGATCCGTTCGGTGGCGGCGCGTTGCTCGACGCCGCGGCGCTGCGCGCGCTGCTGCGGCGCATCGAGGGCGAGGCGGCGGAACTGCGGCCCGGCCTGCTCGCGCCGATGAGCGTGCGCGCGGTGCTGCTGCGCTTACAAAACAACATCGCGCTGCGCCGCCATGCCGCCGGCGACGTGGCCGGCGCGGCGGCCTGCGTCGGCGACATGCTGCGCATCGCGCCGCTGGAGCCGGGCCTGTGGTGGCAGGCGGCGCGGCTGCACGGCGACCTCGGCCAGCTCGCGGCGGCGCTCCGCTGCCTCGACCGCTTCGTCGAACTGGTGCCGCCGGCGCAGGCGGCGCAGGCTCAAGCCGCGATGCAGGCGTTGCGCTCGCGGCTGAACTGACGGAGAGAAAGGCACGCGCCGCGCCAGGAGTCGCCATGCCCCGCCCGTTGACCGTCGCGGTCCAGATGGACCCGATCGAGAGCATCAACATCGACGCCGATTCAACCTTCGCCCTGATGCTGACGGCACAGGCGCACGGGCACAGGCTGTTTCATTACGAGGTGCGACACCTGGCACTCAGCGAGGGCGTGGCGAGGCCCGGTGCCGCGCGGGAGGAGCGGTTGCGCGCGCTGGCCCGGCCGGTGACCGTGCGGCGCACGCGCGGCGACCATTTCCGCTTCGGCGAGGAACGGCCGCTCGACCTCGGCCGCACCGACGTGATCCTGATGCGCCAGGACCCACCGTTCGACATGGCCTACATCACGGCGACGCACCTGCTGGAGCATGTGCATCGCGACGATGGCGTCGGCGGCCCGCTGGTGGTGAACAACCCCGCCGCCGTGCGCAACGCGCCGGAGAAG
>JAKBCB010000240.1 GCA_021808185.1 Pseudomonadota bacterium | reverse complement strand
CTGGCGGAACGGTAGACGCAGCGGACTTAAAATCCGCAGACCAGCGGTCGTGGGGGTTCGAGTCCCCCGGCGGGCAGACCGGTCAAAAGCGGTCGAACCGGACAGTGATCGGGCGGACGGTGTCACACCCCCGGTCCCGTCCGGGAGACCGACCAGCCACGCCCGCAAGAATCTCCATGCGCTCCGTTCAGATGATTTGACGCGACGGAGGCGAGCCCCTAGAAGCGCGCTTGCAAACGTCGTGTGCGTAGCCGTCTTGTGCGGAGGGGTGGCCGAGCGGCTGAAGGCGACGGTTTGCTAAACCGTTGTACATCGTAAAGGTGTACCGTGGGTTCGAATCCCATCCCCTCCGCCACTTCGGACCGAAGCCGGACACGCCGCTCCCCCGATGTGCTTTGTATCGCGCCGCATCCCAGGACAGTGGCCAAACCGTATACGCTCCATTCTCCGCGCCGGCCCGTGACCTGGTAATGCCATGGGCAAGATGCGCCAGAAAATAGACCTGCCGACCAAGCGCTGCGTCAGTTGCGGCCGTCCGTTCGCGTGGCGCAAGAAGTGGGCGCGCGACTGGGAAAATGTGAAGTACTGCTCCCGCCGCTGCCGGACCTCCGCGCCGCTCAGCACGCCACGGTTTGACCGGGCATGAGCGTGCTGAGGGTCATACTGGGCGACCAACTCTCGTCCGACATATCCGCGCTGGCCGATCTCGACCCTGGGCGTGACACCGTGCTGATGATGGAGGTGGCCGAAGAAGGCGCCTACGTCGCGCATCACAAGCAGAAGATCGTGCTGGTACTCTCCGCCATGCGCCACTTCGCCGAAGAGTTGCGCCTGCGCGGTATCGTCGTCGATTATGTTCAGCTTGATGCCCCTGGCAATAGCGGGACATTGAATGGCGAGCTGCGACGCGCTGTCGAGGTCCACCGTCCCGAACGATTGGTGGTGACCGAGCCGGGGGAGTGGCGCGTTCAGAAGATGGTCGAGGACTGGGCGGTGCTGACCGGCCGGCCGGTCGAGGTGCGGCCTGACGGCCGGTTCTTTGCGAGCCGTAGCCGCTTTGCGGCTTGGGCGCGCGGGCGCCGCGCTTGGCGCATGGAACATTTCTACCGAGACATGCGGCGCGAACATTCATTGCTCATGGAGGGTCAAAGCCCGGCAGGCGGCGAATGGAATTATGACGCGGCGAACCGCAAGCGTTTGCCGGCGGGGACGGCTCCGCCTGTGCGTCTGCGGTTCGCGCCCGATGCCACAACGCGCGAGGTGATGGCTTTGGTCGATCGGCGCTTCGGCGATCACTTCGGATCATTGGAAGAATTTGGCTGGCCGGTCACCCGCGCGGACGCGCTCCGCGCTTTGGACGATTTCATCTCCCACAGTCTGCCCCATTTCGGCGACTACCAGGATGCGATGAAATCCGGCGAGCCATTGTTGTTCCACTCTTTGCTGGCGCCCGCTTTGAACCTGGGCCTGCTCTCGCCGAGGGAAGTGTGCGCCGCGGCGGAAGCAGCCTGGCGCGCTGGAGCCGCTCCGCTGAACGCGGTCGAGGGCTTCGTGCGGCAGATCTTGGGATGGCGCGAGTACGTGCGTGGGGTCTACTGGACCTTGATGCCAGGCTATGCCGACGAGAATGCGCTCGGGGCGAGGCGAAAACTGCCTGCCTTCTACTGGACCGGTCGGACAACCATGCGCTGCCTGCGCGAGGCCATCGACAGCACAAAGAGATACGCCTACTCGCATCACATCCAGCGCCTGATGGTGACGGGCAATTTTGCACTGTTGGCCGGTATCGCGCCGCGCGAGATCGAGCGCTGGTATCTCGCCGTCTACGCTGACGCCTTCGAGTGGGTTGAAATGCCCAATACGCTCGGCATGGCGGTGTTCGCTGACGGTGGGCGGATGGCCTCCAAGCCCTATGCCGCCTCCGGCGCCTACATCGACCGCATGTCAGACTTCTGCTCCGGGTGCGAATACGACGTGAAGCAGAAGACCGGGCCGCGCGCCTGCCCGTTCAATTACCTCTACTGGGCCTTTCTTATCCGGCAGGAGGATCGCCTCTCCGGGAATCCGCGGCTCGCCATGCCCTATCGGACACTCTCCGGCTGGTCGCAAGACCGCAGGAACGCCCTGTTACGGGAGGCGGACGCATTCCTCGATCGGGTCTGAGTGTCGGTCCAAGATCACGGCGATCGTGTCGTGATCGGGGTGCAAGCTGGCCGCCATGCAGCGCGCACCGACATCGCGATGGGTGGCCAGTGCGATGGCGCACGCGGAACGAGATCGCGCTTCCGTGGCGGCCCGGCGGCGTGTACCCATTGGCGTGGAACGAGCCGAGAAGCGCCCGATGGAAACCGCCGCCCCAAGCCAGGCCAACGCGATCGATTGGTTCCTCGACCGGCATGTCCGCGAGGGGCGCGGGGCGCGGGTCGCCTTCAGCGATGGCGCGCGCACGCTCAGCTACGCGGAGCTACAGACAGCCACACGCCAATTTGCCGGGGCGCTGGCCGCCGCCGGGATCGGGCGGGAGCGGCGGGTCGGGCTGTTGATGCTCGACACGGTGGATTTTCCGGTGGTGTTCTGGGGCTGCCTGCGCGCGGGCGTGGTGCCGGTGCCGATCAACACGCTGCTGCCGCACGAACTGGTCGGCTACATCCTGGCCGACAGCCGGGCGGAGGCGGTGTTCGTGGCCGCGCCGCTGCACGCAGCCCTCGCCCCGGTGCTGCACAGCCTGCGTGGGCTGCGCCATGTCGTGCAGGTCGGCCCGGCGCCGGCGGGGGAGCCGACAGGGGCGCCGACGCTGGACGGGTTCCTCGCCTCCGGCGATCCCACGACCGGGACGGCGGAGGCGGTGGCCGAGGAAGTCGCGTTCTGGGTGTATTCCTCGGGCTCGACCGGCGCGCCGAAAGGGGTGCGGCATGTCCATGCCAGCCTGCGCGCCACCGCCGACACCTACGCCGCCCAGGTGCTCGGCATCCGGGCGGACGACGTGGTGTTTTCGGCGGCAAAGCTGTTCTTCTCCTACGGGCTGGGCAACGCCATGACCTTCCCGATGTCGGTCGGCGCCGCCACGGCGCTGCTGCCGGCGCGGCCGACCGCCGATGCGGTGCTGGAGGTGCTGCGCCGGGCACGGCCGACGATCTTCTGCGGCGTGCCGACGCTGTACGCGACGCTGCTGGCGCAGCCCGGGATCGGCCCCGGCGCCGGCTCGGACAGGTTGCGGGTCTGCGTCTCGGCCGGCGAGGCGCTGCCGGAAGCGGTCGGCCGGCGCTGGCGGGAGCGGGTGGGCGTGGACATCCTGGACGGCATCGGCTCGACCGAGATGCTGCACATCTTCCTCTCGAACCGCCCCGGCGAGGTCCGCTACGGCACCACCGGGCGCGCGGTGCCGGGGTATGAACTGCGCATCGTGGACGCGGCCGGGCAGGACGTGGCGGACGGCGAGTCCGGCGAATTGCTGGTGCGCGGCCCGAGTGCCGCCGAGGGCTACTGGAACCAGTTGGCCAAAAGCAAACAGACCTTTCGCGGCGAATGGACGCACACGGGCGATACCTATTCGCGCGACGCCGAGGGCTATTACCGCTACGGCGGGCGCAGCGACGACATGATGAAGGTCGGCGGCATCTGGGTCTCGCCGTTCGAGGTCGAGGAGGCGCTGGTCGCGCATCCGGCGGTGCTGGAGGCGGCCGTGGTCGGCCATGCCGATGCCGACGGGCTTATCAAGCCGCGCGCCTTCGTGGTGTTGCAGGCGCAGGCCGCCGACATGGACCCGGATTCGCTGCGCGACCTGCTCAAGCAGCACGTCAAGGAACGGATCGGGGTGTGGAAATATCCGCGCTGGATCGAGTTCGTGGAGACGCTGCCGAAAACCGCGACCGGCAAGGTGCAACGCTACAAGCTGCGCGGCGGCGCCTGATGCGCGCGGGTTGGGTGGAGGTCGGCGGGCGGCGGCTGGAAACCGCCCAGTGGGGGCCGTCCCCGGCCGAGGCGCCGGCGATCGTGCTGCTGCACGAGGGCCTTGGCTGTGTGGCGATGTGGCGCGGCTTTCCCGCGCGCCTCGCCGAGGCCACTGGCTGCGCGGTGGTCGCGTGGTCGCGCGCCGGCTACGGCGCCTCGGACCCGATCGTGCCGCCGCGCGAAGTCACCTACATGCACGAGGAAGCGGCCCACTGGGTCCGCCCGGTGCTGGACGCGGCGGGCATCGAACGATGCGTGCTGCTCGGGCATTCCGATGGCGGCTCCATCGCCGCGCTGTACGCGGGGACGCAGCCGGACGCGCGCGTGCGCGGCTTGGCGCTGCTCGCGCCGCATTTCTTCGTCGAGGATATCACCATCGCCGGCATCGAGGCGGCGCGGGAGCGCTACCTGAACGGCGACCTGCGCGAGCGGCTGGCGCGCTACCACGCCGATGTGGACGGCGCGTTCCGGGGCTGGAACGGCGCGTGGCTCGATCCCGCGTTCCGGGCCTGGAACATCACGCACGAAGCCGCCGGCATCCGGGTGCCGACGCTGGTGGTGCAGGGCTTGGCCGACCCGTACGGCTCGGCGGCGCAGGTCGCGGCGCTGCAAGCGGTGGCGGGTGCCTATGTCCGCCCACTGCTGCTTGAGGGCGTCGGCCATTCGCCGCAGCTGGAGGCCGCCGAGGCGACCCTCTCGGCGGTGGCGGCCTTCGTCGCCGATGTGATGCCGCCATGAGGGTGCCGAGCGGCTGATCGGCCCTATCTACACGAACGGGGAGGAACGGAGCCAATGGCCCGCATCGATTTCCAGACGGCGCCGGCCCGCTACCGCCATTGGCGGCTCGCGTTCGACGGCCCCGTGGCCAGCCTGATCATGGATGTGGACAGCGCCGCGGGACTGTTCGCCGGGTATGCGCTGAAGCTCAACTCCTACGATTTGGGTGTGGATATCGAGTTGCACGACGCGGTGCAGCGGCTGCGCTTCGAGCATCCGCAGGTGCGCGCGGTGGTGCTGCGCTCCGGCAAGGACAACGTGTTCTGCGCCGGGGCGAATATTCGGATGCTCGGGCAGGCCAGCCACGCGCACAAGGTGAACTTCTGCAAATTCACCAACGAGACCCGCTGCGCCATTGAGGACGCGGCGGAGCATTCCGGGCAGCGCTACCTCGCCGCCGTCTCCGGCGCGTGCGCGGGCGGCGGCTACGAGATCGCGATGACCGCCGGGCACATCATGCTGATCGACGACCGGCGCAGCGCCGTCTCCCTGCCGGAGATGCCGCTGCTGGCGGTGCTGCCCGGCACCGGCGGCCTCACCCGGCTGACCGACAAGCGCCGCGTGCGGCGGGATCTGGCCGACGTGTTCTGTTCCCTGGAGGAAGGCGTGCGCGGGCGCCGCGCCGTCGATTGGCGGCTGGTGGATGAGGTCGCGCCGCCCTCGCGATGGGAGGAAGCGGTGCGCACGCGGGCGCTGGAACTGGCGGCGCTGTCCGACCGGCCGAGCGATGCGAAGGGGATCGAACTGCCGCCGCTGCGCCGGGAATTTTCCGACGATGCCGTGGTGTACGATCACGTCCGGGTCGATCTGGACCGCGCCGGCCGCCGCGCGACGCTGACCCTGCGCGGGCCGGGCGCGCTGCCCGCCGATCTGGCCGGCATCCATGCGCAGGGCGCCGCGTTCTGGCCGCTGGCCATCGCGCGCGAGCTTGACGATGCCATCCTGCATCTGCGGCTGAACGAGCCCACGCTCGGCCTGCTGCTGCTGCGGACGCAGGGCGATCCGGCCGCCGTGGTGGAAGCCGACCGGCTGCTGGAAGCGCACGCGCGGGACTGGCTGGTGCGCGAGATCACCCTGCTGCTCAAGCGCGTGCTCAAGCGTCTGGACCTCACCTCGCGCAGCCTGATCGCGCTGATCGAGCCGGGGAGCTGCTTTGCCGGCACGCTCGCTGAACTGGCCTTCGCCGCCGACCGCGCGGTGATGCTCTCCGGCCCACGCAACGGCGCGGCCGCGCCGGTGCTGACGCTGACCGCGGGGAATTTCGGGCCGTACCCGATGTCGAACGGGCTGACGCGGCTGGAAACACGGTTCCTCGGTGAGCCGGACAGCATCGCGCGGGCACGGGCGGCCATCGGCGAGGCACTGGACG
>JAKBCB010000239.1 GCA_021808185.1 Pseudomonadota bacterium | reverse complement strand
CTCACGGTGCTGGAAAACGTCCGCCTCGCGGTGCAGGCGCGCGCCGGCGTCGGGCTGCGCATGTTCGGGATGGCTTCGACCCTCGTGAACCTGCGCGACCGCGCCATGGCGGCGCTGGAGCGCGTCCACCTCGCCCCGCGCGCCCGCCTGCCCGCCTCCGCCCTCAGCCACGGCGACCAGCGCAAGCTGGAAGTGGCGATCCTGCTGGCGCTGGAGCCGAGCATCTTCATGTTCGACGAACCCACCGCCGGCATGAGCGTCGATGAGGTGCCGGTGATCCTGGATCTGATCGAGGCGATCAAGGCCGAGGGCAGCGGCACCATTCTGCTGGTCGAGCACAAGATGGACGTGGTCCGCCGCCTCGCCGACCGCGTGGTGGTGCTGCATCAGGGCGCCCTGGTGGCGGACGGCGCGCCGGCGGACGTGGTGGCCTCCGCCATCGTGCGGGAGGCGTATCTGGGCGTGCGGGCCGCCGATGGCTGACGACGTGCTCCTGCGCCTGTCCGGCGTGCACACGCATATCGGGCGCTACCACATCCTGCATGGCGTGGACCTCGCGGTGCGCGCCGGGCGGCTGACCATGCTGCTGGGGCGCAACGGTGCCGGTAAGACCACGACGCTGCGCACCATCATGGGCCTGTGGCGTGCCAGCGCCGGCACCATCGCCTTCGCCGGCCAGCCGATCACGGCGCGCGCAACACCCGGCATCGCCCGCCTCGGCATCGCCTATGTGCCGGAAACCATGGGCATTTTCGGCCAATTGACGGTGCGGGAAAACCTGCTGCTGGCGTCCGGCCCGGCGGGGCTGGACCCGGCGCGGCTTGCGCGGGTGTTTGCCGTGTTTCCGGTGCTGAAGCAGAAATTCCAGCAAGCCGCCGGCACCCTCTCCGGCGGCCAGAAACAGATGGTGGCCATCGCCCGCGCTATCATTGAGGATCGCCGGCTCATCATCGTCGATGAACCCACCAAGGGCCTCGCCCCGGCCGTGATCGGCCAACTGATCGAGGCGTTCCAGGCGCTCAAGCACACCAGCACCACGATCCTGATGGTGGAACAGAATTTCCACATGGCAAGCGCGCTCGGCGACGACGTGGCGGTGATGGATGACGGGCGCGTGGTGCACACCGGCACCATGCGCGACCTCGCGGCCGACGAGGCGTTGCAGGCCCGCCTGCTCGGCCTCAGCCTGGCGAGCCATCAATGAGCCGCGACTGGCCGGCGCTGGCCATCGTTCCCGCCATCGCGCTGCTGGCGCTGCCGCTGATGCCGTTCCCGACCTGGGTCGCGCTGACGGCGGCCGGCGCCGCGATGGGCATGATGCTGTTCCTCATGGCCTCCGGCCTGACCTTGATCTTCGGCCTGATGGACGTGCTGAACTTCGCCCACGGCGCCTTCATCACGCTCGGCGCGTATGTGGCCGTCAGCGTGCTCGGCTGGCTCGCGGGCTGGGCCGGGGCGGACAGCCTTGCGCTCAATCTCGCGGCCCTTGCCGTCGCCGTCGCGGCGGCGGCGCTGGCCAGCGGGGCGGCGGGCGTGGTGTTCGAACGCGCGATCATCCGCCGCGTGCACGGCAAGCATCTGCAACAGATCCTGATCACCGTCGGCGGCATGATCGTGGCCGAGCAACTGATCCTCGCCGCCTGGGGCGCGCAGCCGTTGCAGGTGGCGAAACCCGCGCTGCTGCGCGGCAGCCTGATCCTGGCCGGTGCCGCGGTGGAGAAATTCCGTCTGGTCGCGGTCGCGCTCGGCCTGCTGGTGTTCGCCGCGATGCATCTGGTGCTGAACCGCACCCGCATCGGCCTGCTGGTGCGCGCGGGGGTGGAAAACCGCGAGATGGTCGAGGCGCTGGGCTACCGCATCCGCCGGCTGTTCGTCGGTGTGTTCGTGGCCGGCACGGCGCTGGCCGGCATCGGCGGCGTGATGTGGGCCGTCTATCAGGAGACGGTGACGGCCGCGATCGGCGCCGACATGACCATCCTGGTGTTCATCGTCGTCATCATCGGCGGCCTCGGCTCGGTCGGCGGCTGTTTCGCGGGCGCGGCTCTGGTGGGGCTGACGGCGAACTACGTGGGCTTCCTGGAACCCCGGCTGGCGCTGGGCAGCAACATCGCGCTGATGGTGCTGGTGCTGCTGTGGCGCCCGCGCGGCCTGTTGCCGCTGGTCCGGTCATGAGGGTGCTGGTCTGGCGCCTGCTCTCCGGCGACCGGCCGGGGCACCGGCTGGTCTCGGCGCTGCTGCTGGCGGTGCTGCTGGGTCTCGCGGTGCTGCCGTTCGCGCTGCCCGGCACCAAGGCGATGGCGGCGGCGGCGCGCATCTGCATCTTCATCGTGCTCGCCGGCAGCTACGACATGGTGCTCGGCTACACCGGCATCGTCTCGCTGGCGCACGCGGTGTTCTTCGCCATCGGCGCCTACGCGGTGGCCATCCCGCTCGCCCATGGCTGGGTCGGCTGGGACGCGGTGGCCGTGGGCATGGCCGGCGGCGCCGTGCTCGCGGCGGTGGTCGCGGCCGGCATCACGCTGCTCAGCCTGCGCGTGCAGGCGATCTTTTTCTCCATGATCACGCTCGCCGCCGCCAGCCTGGCGCAGGTGCTGGCGACGCAATGGCGCGGTGTCACCGGCGGCGAGGACGGGTTGAGTTTTTCCGTCCCCCGCGCCCTCAGCCCCTCGTTCCGCCTGCTGCGCGACCCGTTGTTCGGCGTGCGCGTCGATGGCCGGCTGCTGACCTACTACCTGATCTTCGTGGCCGCGCTGCTGCTGTTCCTGCTGATGCTGCGCATCGTCAATTCCCCGTTCGGTCGCGTGCTGCTGGCGATTCGGGAAAACGCGTTCCGCGCCGAGGCGCTGGGCTACCGCACCATCGTCTATCGCACGCTCGCCAGCGCCATCGCCGCCGGCATCGCGGCGCTGGCGGGCGGGCTGATGGCGCTGCTGCTGCGCTACACCGGGCCGGACGCGACGCTGTCGTTTTCCGTGATGGTGGACATCCTGCTGATGGTGGTGATCGGCGGCATGGGCACGCTGTATGGCCCGGCGCTGGGTGCTGTGGTGATCGTGCTGGCGGAATATTACCTGCAACCGGCGTTGCAGGCCGTCTCCGCCGCGCTTGCGGGCTGGCCGGTGCTGCCGCTGATCCTGGACCCGGACCGCTGGCTGCTGTGGCTCGGCCTGCTGTTCGTGCTGATCGTGTATTTCCTGCCCGCCGGCATCGTCGGCAGCCTGCGACGCCGGCGCGGCTGAGGCGCGCTCAGACCATGCGCGCGACGTTGGACATGGGCGATGCCTGTGGCGCGCGGCAGCCGAAGAACGCGGCGCGGACCACGCGGTGCAGTTCCGGCAGGCTCGGCAACACCCTGCCGTCGATCGCGTCGAGGCGGACATCCACGGCCTTGAACCGGTAGCCGTCCGGCTGGCGCACGGCCGCGCCGACGAAATTGCCGTCGATTTCGACAATATGCGATTGCAACATGAACTCCCCCCCGCCGCGCACGATGGCGCGCGTTCGGTCCGGCGCGACCGGGGCGGCGAGTTGCCGCGCGGAGTTCGCATCCGGCCGGCCCCAACGCTCCCGCGTCCGCCGACCGTGTCTCCTCCCGATCCCGTGGGACCATGACCATAGATTACCGCGATCGGGTCGTGGTCAAGATAAATAGCACTTTAGTTTGCCGTAAAACCTTTCACCGTTGGCTGCCATGCTCAGGCCCGCCGCCTGGTCCGCCGCGCCGGCGCCACCGGCATTTCCAGCAGCGGTGCCAGGAACCGGCCGGTGTGGCTGTCCGGCGCCGCCGCGATGTCCTCCGGCGTGCCGGCCGCCACGATCCGCCCGCCGCCCTCGCCGCCCTCCGGCCCCAGATCGAGAATCCAATCCGCCGTCTTGATGACTTCAAGGTTGTGCTCGATCACAATCACCGTGTTGCCGGCATCGACCAGCGCGTGCAGCACTTCCAGCAGCTTGCGCACGTCCTCGAAATGCAGCCCGGTTGTTGGCTCGTCCAGGATGTACAAGGTCCGCCCGGTGGCGCGCCGCGCCAGTTCCTTGGACAGCTTGATCCGCTGCGCCTCCCCGCCCGACAGCGTCGTCGCCTGCTGGCCGAGCTTGATGTAGCCGAGGCCGACTTGCTGCAAAATCTTCAGCCGGTCATGGATGCGCGAAGCGGCGGAGAAATACGGCACCGCTTCGTCCACCGTCATGTCCAGCACCTCCGCGATGGACTTGTCGCGGAACTTCACTTCCAGCGTCTCGCGGTTATAGCGGCGGCCCTTGCAGGTGTCGCAGGTGACGAACATGTCCGGCAGGAAGTGCATCTCGATCTTCAGCACGCCGTCGCCCTGGCACGCCTCGCAGCGCCCGCCCTTGACGTTGAAGCTGAAGCGGCCGGACTTGTAGCCGCGCGCGCGGCTGTCCGGCAGTTCGGCGAACCAGTCGCGGATCGGCGCGAACAGATCGGTGTAGGTCGCGGGGTTGCTGCGCGGCGTGCGGCCGATGGGCGACTGATCGATGTCGATGATCTTGTCGAGCAGTTCCAGATTCTCGATGCGCGCGTGCGCCGCCGGCACCTCGCCCGAGCCCATCAGCTTGCGGCTGGTGGCCTTGTACAGCGTGTCCACCACCAGCGTGGACTTGCCGCCGCCGGAGACGCCGGTGACGCAGGTGAAGGTGCCCAGCGGAAACTCCGCCGTGACATCCTTCAGGTTGTTGCCGGTGGCGCCGACGACGCGCAGCACGCGCTCCTTCTGCACCGGCCGGCGCATTCGCGGCACCTCGATGCGCTTGCGGCCCGACAGGTAATCCCCTGTCAGCGACGCGGGGTTTGCCGCGACCTCGGCCGGCGTGCCCTGCGCCACCACATGCCCGCCGCCGATCCCCGCCGCCGGCCCCATGTCGATCAGGAAATCCGCCGCCCGGATCGCGTCCTCGTCGTGCTCCACGACCAGCACCGTGT
The DNA here is from genome assembly GCA_021808185.1 of Pseudomonadota bacterium. Lineage (GTDB taxonomy): Bacteria > Pseudomonadota > Alphaproteobacteria > Acetobacterales > Acetobacteraceae > CAJCJG01. Next base: position 1,187 of record JAKBCB010000239.1, on the reverse strand, counting down.
TGCCGAGCGCCTTCAGCCGCCGCAGCGTGCCGAGCAGGCGCTCGTTGTCGCGCTGGTGCAGGCCGATGGAGGGTTCGTCCAGCACATACAGCACGCCGGTCAGGCCGGAGCCGATCTGGCTGGCAAGCCGGATGCGCTGGCTCTCCCCGCCCGACAGCGTGGCCGAGCCGCGCGCGAGCGTCAGGTAATCCAGCCCGACATCGACCAGGAACTGCAACCGCTCGACGATTTCCCGCAGGATGCGCCGGGCGATTTCCTGGCGTTGCGGCGAAAGCGTCGGCATCACCGCCTGGAACCAGTCCAGCGCGCGCTTGATCGACAGCTCCGACGCCTCGGAGATGTTGCAGCCGGCGACCTTCACCGCCAGCGCCTCCGGCTTCAGCCGCGCGCCGTGGCACACCACGCAGGGTTTCTCCGCCTGATAGCGCGACATTTCCTCGCGCACCCAGGCGGAATCGGTTTCACGCCAGCGCCGGTCGAGGTTTTTCAGCACGCCCTCGAACAGCTTCTTCACCGTGTAGCCGCGCACGCCGTCCTTGTAGGTGAAGGCGATTTCGTCGTCCTCGGTGCCGTACAGCACCGCCTTGCGCACCCGCTCCGGCAGCTCGCTCCAGGGCGTGCGCATGGACACCTTGAAGTGCTTGGCGAGGCTTTCCAGCGTCTGATCGTAGTACGGGCTTTGCGCCCCGGTCCACGGCGCCACTGCCCCCTCGCCCAGCGGGCGGCGCTCGTCGGGCACCACCAGATGCGGGTCGAAGAACGTCTCCAGCCCCAGCCCGTCGCAGGCCGGGCAGGCGCCGTGCGGGGAGTTGAAGCTGAACAGGCGCGGCTCGATTTCCTCGATGGTGAAGCCGCTGACGGGACAGGCGAAGCGCGAGGAAAACACCGTGCGCTCGCCGCCATCGGCGTTCTCGGCGTAGGCGATGCCGTCGGACAGGCCGAGCGCGGTCTCGAAGCTGTCGGCCAGGCGGCTGGCGATGCCGTCGCGCACCACCACGCGGTCCACCACCGCCTCGATCTCGTGCTTGATCTTGCGGTTCAGCGCCGGGACTTCCCCGATTTCGTACAGCGTGCCGTCCACCTTCACGCGGGTGAAGCCGCGGCGCTGCAACTCGGCGAGTTCCTTGCGGTACTCGCCCTTGCGGTCGCGCACGACCGGGGCCAGCAGCAGCAGCCGCGTGCCCTCC
>JAKBCB010000238.1 GCA_021808185.1 Pseudomonadota bacterium | reverse complement strand
CCCTTGCGCGCGGTTCGACCCGGCCTGGTACCGCCGCTTCGCGGGCCTCGGCGCCCGCGTCTCGCCGCTGGCGCATTTCCTCGCCCGCCATGGCGGCCACGCCGCGCCGCCGGCGCGCTTCGACGCCGCCGCCTATCTGCAACGCTACCCGGACGTGGCCGCCGCCGGCGTGGATGCGTTCAGCCACTACGTGCTCGACGGTGCCGCCGAGGGCCGTTCCCCCGGCGCCGCGACGGAGGCGGCGGTCATCGCGGCATCCGACCTGTTCGATCCCAGCTTCTACCTGATCGGCGGCCCCGACGTGGGCGAGGCCGGGCAGGACCCGCTCGCGCATTTCTGCGCCCATGGCTGGCGCGAGGGCCGGCGGCCCAATCCGTATTTCGATCCGCTCTGGTATCGCGGCACGTATCTGGCGGGCCTGCGCGAGGACCCCAATCCGCTGCTGCATTACGTGCTGTCGGGCGAGGCGGCCGATCTATGCCCGGCGCCGTATTTCGACCCCGGCTGGTATCGCCGCACCTACCGCCTGCGCGCCGGCGTCTCGCCATTGCGGCATTATCTGCGGCACCGGCGCTCGCAGAACTTCAGTCCCACGCCGCATTTCGACCACGCATTCTACCTGCGCGCCAACGCCGGGACCATCGGCCCGAATCGCGATCCGTTCGCGCATTACCTGTTGCACGGCGCGCGGCGCGACATCGACCCCTCGCCGCGATTCGACGCGGGCGCCTACCGGCGCGCCCACATGGCACCCCAGGGCGAGACGCCGGGCGCATCGATCGAGGACGAGAACCCGCTGGTGCATTTCCTGCGCCAGCGGGCCAAGGCGCCGCCCGGCCCGCCCTGAGCCGCGCCCGCTTACTTCGCCGCGGGCAGCGGCACCGGGGTGGCGGCCAGCGTGCGGAGATAGGCAATCACGTCCGCGCGCTGTGCCGCGTCCTTCACGCCGGCGAAGGTCATCTTGGTGCCGGGCGCATAGGCGGCGGGCTTGGTCAGCCACTCGTTCAGCTCGGCGAACGTCCAGTCCCCGGTCTTGGCCTTCAGCGCGTCCGAATACGCGAAGCCTGCCATATGCCCGTGCGGGGCGCCGACCACGCCATACAGATTCGGCCCGACGCCGGACTTGCCGCCGTCGTTGAACGAGTGGCAGGCGACGCAGCCGAGCTTCGTGGTCAGCGCCTGGCCCTTGGCCGGGTCGGCGGAGGCGAGCAGGGTCTCGAACGGCACTTCGGCGGCGGGTGCCGCGGCGGGTGCCGCGGCGGCGGCGGCGGCCGGGACCGGCGGCAGCGGCTCCGGCGAGGCGGCCAGCGTGCGCAGATAGGCGATGATGTCGGCGCGCTTCTGCGGGTCCGGCAGGCCCGCGAAGCTCATCTTGGTGCCGGGCGCGTAGGCCGCTGGCTTCTTCAGCCAGTCGTTCAATTCATCGTAGGTCCAGGGGCCTGCCTTGCCCTTAAGCGCGTCGGAGTAGGCGTAGCCTTCCATGTGCCCATGCGGGGCGCCCACGACGCCATACAGGTTGGGGCCCACGCCCGCCTTGCCGCCCTGGTTGAACGAGTGGCACGCGACGCACCCGGCCGAGCTGGTCAGCGCCTCGCCCTTCTTCGGGTCGGCCGAGGCGAGCAGCGCCGCGATCGGGGGCTCGGCCGCCGCCGCCGCCGGGGCCGCGCTGGCCGCGACTTCGACCTGGATCGCGGATTTGGCGAGCTTGTGCGGATGCACGATCCCGTCGGCAACCAGTCCGGCGACCATGAAGGCGATGCCGGAGACCAGCACCGCGGCAACGGCCTTGTTGACCTCCATGGAATCCATCGAAACCTGTCTCCTGCGGCAAGGGTCGGGCCGGCAACGATCGCCGGCATTCGGGACAAGCTATCCCGGCCTCGCGGTTACGCCAACTGTCTAGCCGACGAAAGGCGGGCGCCGCCACCCCCCTCCTTGGCGTCCGATGCGTCACGCGTCATGTGCCACCAGCTTGTGCATTCGCCGCGCGCCCAGCGCCAGCAGCCCGCCCACCACCGGGATCGCCACCGCCATCGCCACCGGCGGATGCACCGGGATGCCCGCGGCTTCCAGCCCCTCGGCCGCGTGGCCGACCAGGCTGACCACGTAATAGGTGATCGCCGCGACCGAGAGCCCCTCGACCGTGGATTGCAGCCGCAGTTGCAGTTGCACCCGCCGGTTCATCTGCGCCAGCAGCGCCTGGGTCTGCCGCTCGCGCGTGACATCGACGCGGGTCGAGAGCAGTTGCGTCGCCCGCGCCACCCGCTCGGACAGGGATTGCTGCCGGGCCGCGATCGAGCGGCAGGTGTTCATCGCCGGCGCCAGCCGCCGCTCGGTGAATTCGCCGAAGGTTTGCAGGCCGTGGATGCGTTCGCCGCGCAATTCCTGAATGCGGCCCTGCACCAGTTCGTAATACGCGGCGGCGGCGCCGAAGCGGAACCGCGTCTCCGCGTCGCGGCTGTCGATGGCGGCGGCCAGCCGGGTCAGGCGCTCCAGCAGTCCCGGCTCGTCCGCCTCGCCCGCATCCACCAGGGCGGCGGTGATGCGCGCCAGTTCCTGTTCCTGCTCGGCCAGCACCGGCGCCAGCGCGCGCGCCACCGGCAGCGCCAGCAGCGCCAGGATGCGATAGGTGTCGATCTCCAGCAGCCGCTGCACGATCCGCCCGGCCTGCCACGGCGTCGTCGCGCGGTCGCGCACCAGCACGCGGCTGAAGCCGTCCGGATGGATGCGGAAATCGGTGTAGGCGATGGCCGCCTGTTCCGAGACGGCGGCGCCGACCAGCGGGTTGCCGGCGAACAATTCGTCGGCGATCTCCGCCGGCTCCTGCGGCCCCAGCCGCGCGGGCAGCAGCGCCGCGTGCGCCGCCACGATCAGCTTGCCTGGCAGCATGGCGAGCCAGTCCGCCGGCACCTGGTCCAGCGCGCGTTCGGCGAACGGCTCGGGTACCGGCGCGTCCGGCTCGACCGGCGGCGTGTCGTGGACCACGAAGGTGTAGCGCACGAACTCCGAATGCCGCTCCCATTTCAGCCGGAACGGGCCGAGGTCGATGCGCGCGTGGTTGGCACCCGGCAAGGGCTGTGGCGCGCCGCGCCGGTGCGCGAGGTCGGCCACCACGTCCCAGCTCGCCTCGCGCTGTGCCGCGTCGCACAGCAGGACAAGGTAGCTGATCCGCGCGGGCGCGATCAGCGGCTCCGGCGGGCGGGCGTGCACCTCGTCGTTCAGTTCGCGGCGCAACGGATGCACCGGCGGCAGCATGCGCCCGCTCATGCCGTCATGCCTCCCTTCCCGCATACCAGCTTCCATTCCGCCATCATGCCTGATGCCGCGCGCGCCGGCCATGGACGGATGTCATCGCGCGCCCGCCCGCGAGGGGAGGGGGCTTTGGGTCAGGACGCCCGCACCTCGATCGTCACATGCGACAACGCGGGGAAATGCGCGAGGCGTTCGCGGTAATACGCATGGTCCCGCGCCGCCTTGGTGCTGACGCAGACGATGGCGCCGAGATGGCCGGGGCCGAGGCGCCACAGATGCAGGTCGGCCAGTTCGTCGCCGTCGTGCTCGATGGTCTGGCGCAGCGTCTCGGCCATGCGACGGTCCGGCGTCATGTCCAGCAGGATCGCCCCGGTGTCGCGGATCAGCCCGACCGACCAACTGGCGATCACCGCCGCGCCGACGATGCCCGCCAGCGGGTCCATCCACAGCCAGCCGAAGGCGCGTGCCAGCAGCAGCCCCACGATCACCAGCACCGAGACGGCGGCATCGGCCAGCACATGCACGACCGCGGCACGCATGTTGTTGTCGCGATGCGCGGCACCATAGGCGTGCGCGTGCCCATGAGCGTGCTCGTCGTGGTCGTGGTCGTGGTCGTGGTCATGGTCATGGTCATGGTGTGCATGGCCATGCCCGTGATGATGGTGGTGCTCGCCGCCGCCGAGCAGCCAGGCGCTCGCGATGTTCACCGCCAGACCCAGCACGGCGATTGGGATCGCCTCGGTGAAATGGATCGGCACCGGGGCGAGCAGGCGGCTCACGGATTCGTAGCCGATCAGCAGCGCGATCATCGCCAGCACGATGGCGCTGGTGAAGCCCGCGAGGTCGCCGAGCTTGCCGGTGCCGAAGCTGAAGCGCGGATCGTCCGCGAGGCGGCGGGCGTAGGTGTAGGCCAGCGCCGCCAGCAGCAGCGCGCCGGCATGCGTGCTCATGTGCAGCCCGTCCGCCACCAGCGCGATGGAGCCGAACATCAGGCCGCCCACGATCTCGGCCACCATCATCGCGGTGCATAGCCCGATCACCGCCCAGGTGCGCCGCTCGCTGGCGGCGTGGCCGGCGCCGAGGAAGCTGTGGGAATGCGCGGCTTCGGTCATGGCGGACCTCATTTCAGATAGGTGCGAACGACATCGAGCAGGTGTTCCGCCGCCTCGGCGTTCAGCGCGCCGGGGTGTTTCTCGGCATCCACCAGGTGCGTGCGGACGTGGTCCTCGACCACCTCGGCCATCAGCCCGGCGAGTGCCCCGCGCGCGCCGGCGATCAGGTGCATGACCTGCTCGCAGCCAGCCTCGCTTTCCAGCGCGCGTTCGATCGCCTCCACCTGCCCGCGCAGGCGGCGGACGCGGCCGAGCAGCTTGTGTTTCTCGCGGATCGTGTGGGTCATGCGCGGCATATAGAATAGCCCCCCACCCTATACAAGCCGAGGCGTGCTATCGCGTGCGGTTGACGCAGGCCGGGCCGGCCCCGATGCTCCGGCGGCGAACAGGGGAGGGAGCGCGGAATGCGCGGGATGTGGCTCGGCGCGCTGCTGGCGCTCGGTGCCGTCGTTCCGGCGCGCGCGGCGGCCACCTACACGGTCGGCACCGGCGGCCGCTTCGCCGACCTCAATGCCGCGGTGGCGGCGGTGCTGGCCGACCCCGCCGTGGTGCGCGACGGCGCGCAGCGGCAGGACATCGTGTTCGCGATCACCCGTGGCGGCATGGTCGCCGCCCTGCCGCAGCACATCGGCGGCTGGCGCGCGGGCGCGTTCGGCACCACGATCCGCCCGGTCGAGGGCGAAGGCTTCCGCGAGTTCCTGCGCGCCCACCCGGACCGCGCGCTGAGGCTCGATCCGGCCTATGGCGCCGCGATCACGGTCGCGGGGGGCGAGGCGTGTCTGCGCGTCGATGCGGGCAATGTCACCTTCTTCGGCATGCAGATCGCTTGCGCCGGCGGGCCTGACCAGTCGGGCCTCGTGTTCGCCGGCAGCCCGGTGACGATCGATTCCTCCATCCTGGTCTGGGCCGGCACCACCCACAACCATCCCGGCATCGTCATCCTGGCGCGGCAGGGCGTGCTGCGGGTGCAGAACGCGCTGGTGCTCGGCACCGACCCGCGCGACAGCATGGCGATGGCGGTCGAGAACGGGTCCACGGTGTATTCCACCGACAACCTGCTGGCGGCGCGCGGGCCGGTGGCGCTGAACCAGGGCGCCGGCATCTACGACGGCACGCAGGTCGTGTACAACACGGCGGCGTTCAATTTCGGCGCGTGCAGTGGCGGCACGGGCGGCGAGAACAACGCATTCGACTTCCAGCCGAGTCCGGGCACGCGCGCCGAGGCGAGCAACAACCTCACCTGTTTCCCCGCGTTCACGCGTCCTTGGCCGTTCGCGCATCGCGGGCAGGCGGGGGCCGAGTTCGCGCGCGAGATCATGGGCCGCGACGACTGGCGGATGGCGCCGACCGCCGTGCGGATGCGCGGCACGGGCGCGCCCGCGCCGGGCGGCATCGCCGTCGATATCCTCGGCCGGCCGCGCAACACCCCGGACGATATCGGCCCCTGGGCGTTCCCCGGCGGCACGCCGGCGCCGGACCTGTCGCGCGCGGTGCTGTTCACGATCGCGGCGGGGGCGACAAGCTGGACGGTGCCGCCCGCCTGCAACGGGCCGGCCAACGCCATCGAGGCGTTCGGCCCCGGCGGCCCGGGCGGCGACGGGGTGGCCGGCGCCGGCTCCGGGCGCGGCGGCGGCGGCGGGGAATACGCCGCGCGCTTCGGCTATGCGTTCACCGCCGCCTCGCCCGGCACCCGCATTGCGGTGGCGGTGCCCGGGCGGAGCAAGCCGGGCAGCCAGCCGGCGGACACGGTGTTCGGCCAGCCCGCCTTCGTGCGCGCGGCCTCCGGCGCGGCCGGCGGCAGCGGGCCCAACGCGCCG
>JAKBCB010000237.1 GCA_021808185.1 Pseudomonadota bacterium | reverse complement strand
GCTTACCAGCGTCAACCAGCAGCTCGGCAATGTTCAGGGGCTGCTCTCGACCACCCTATCGGCGGTGAACGACGTCTCGAACACCATGAGCAGCGCGCGCGACGTGCTGGTGAAGCTGGCGGACAGCAACACGCAGGGCACCCAGCGGTCGCAATACGTGGCGCAGTACCAGTCGCTGGTCGCGAACATCAAAACGTTCTTCCAGGATGCCTCGTATAACGGCAAGACGCTGATCGGCAACATGTCCGGCAGCTCCGGCACGTTCGGCCAGGTCGGCGTGATCCGCAACGAGTCCGGCGCCAGCTACAGCATCGGCACCTTCGGCGGTTCGGCGTTCTACGGCTCGATCAACTTCACCTCGACGCAGCTCAACGCCGCCACCACCGTGTCCAAGCTGATCACGGCGACGGCAACGCCGGGCACGTTCATCAACAAGCTCAATACCTTGGGCACCGCGATGAACAAATTTGGTTCCGAGACGAACTACGTCACCAACCAGGTCAACTACAACAACGACAAGATCACCTCGCTGAACGACGGTCTGGGTGCGTTGATCGATGCCAACCTCGCGCAGGAATCGGCACAGCTGCAATCGCTGCAAATTCGCCAGCAGCTTGGTACGCAGGCGCTTTCGATCGCCAATCAGGCGCCGCAAAGCCTGCTCAGCCTGTTCAAGTGAAGCGGGCGGCGCCGGCAGAACGCCGGCGCCCCGCGCCAATTCCGCGCGCGCCACGCGGGCAACAAAGGGGTCGTGCAAGCCTGTGTCAACGCTCGTACTCGAACTGCGCCAGGGCGACACGATGATCGTCAATGGCGCGCCGATCCGCTTTCGTACGAAATCGCGGATCGAGCTGACGGCGCACGCGCGCTTCCTGTTCGGCAAGCAGATCATGGCGCCGGACGAGGCGGACACGCCGGCGCGGCGCATCTATTTCGCGCTGCAATCCGCCTATATCGGCGCGGAGGCCGAGCGCGGCGCCGGGCTGGAGGCCGCGCGGCAACTGATCGCGGACTTCAAGACCGCGACAACGTCGCCGCTGGCGCGGGAAATCCTCGACCGCGCGCTGCACGCGGCGGAGGCGGACGATTGCTATCACGCGCTGAAACTCACGCGCCGCATCATTCGACACGAGGACGCGGTGCTGCAAGCGGAGCATGCGGCATGAGCACGCAGGGCAGCGACACCGGCGCCGGCCCGACGCACGGCTTCGGGCAGGCGACGCGGGCCTATGCCGCCTCCTCCAGCCGGCGCAGCGTGCGCCAGCAGGAGGCGGAGGTCTTCCGCTATGCCAACGTGGCACTTCGGCGCGCGCAGGACGAAGGGGGGATCGCGCATTCCCGCGCGCTGGCCGACCTGATCCGCCTGTGGAACACCGTGATCGATCTCGTCAGCGATCCGGACAACGCGCTGTCGCCGGAATTGCGCGCCGCGATCATCTCGGTCGGCCTCGCCGTGCGGCGGGACGCGGAGTCCGCGCACCCGGACATCGAATTCCTGCTCTCGGTGAACGAGAACATCGCCGCCGGCCTTTCCACGCTCGGCTGACCGGCGGACACAGCGGTCCAGGAGGGACCTGCCCATGTCCATCGCACGCAAGCTCGCCCCTGACAGCGAGCTTCTGACGCGGCTGCGCCAAATGCTCGATGCCGGGCGGCTGGGCGCGGCGCGGCCACTGTTGAATGCCGCGCTGCGGCTGTATCCGCCGGGCGACGACCTCGCCGATCTCGAATCCCGCGTGCTGCTGCGCGAAGGCCGGCCGGCCGAGGCCTGCGCCGTGCTCGACGCGGCGATCGCCCGCGCGCCGGGTGCCGTGGCGCTGTGGCTGGCACGCGCGGTCGCGCGCGAGGCGGCGGGCGACACGCTCGCGGCGGCGCGGGACGCGGCGGAGGCGGTGGTGCTGGCGCCCTCCCAACCGCGGGCCAAGGCGATGCTCGGCGCGCTGCTCAACCAGCTTGGCCATCACGAGGACGGGCGCGCGTGCCTGGCCGAGGCCGTGGCCGCAGCCGGGGGAGAGGCCAGCTACCGGGTGCAACTTGCGGCGGCCCAGGCCGCATGCGGCGACAACGCCGCCGCCGACGCCACGCTGGCGGACGGGATCGCCCGTGCGCCCGCGCATGTCGGGCTGCGCACGGCCGCAATCGTGCTGCGGATGCGTGGCGGCGACTTCGCCGGGGCGGAGGTGCTGGCGCTCGCGGCCTGCGCGGACGGGGTCGCGGATGCCTGCGTGTTCGGCCTGCTGGGCCATGCCCGATCCAGCCTGGGGCGCCATGCCGAAGCCGGGGATGCCTATGCCGAGGCGCGCAAGCTGGCCCCCGACGACCCGTATGTGCGCCATCTCGCGGCGGCCGGCGGGCTCGCCCCGGATGCCGGCCGCGCCAGCCCGGACTACGTCCGCGTGGTGTTCGACGGCTACGCAAACCGGTTCGACGCGCATCTGATCGCGCTCGGCTATCGCATTCCCGGGGTCATCCGCGCGGCCCTGGCCGCGTCTCGCCCGGACCACGGCGGCGGCATCGGGCCGGTGCTCGATCTCGGCTGCGGCACCGGCCTGCTGGCGGTCGCCGCCGCGGACCAGACGCGCGGGCCCTGGATCGGGGTGGATCTGTCCCCCGGCATGCTGGCGGAGGCGGCCAAACGCGGCGTGTACGCGGAACTGCACGAGGCGGACATCGAGAGGTTTCTCGCCGAGGACAGCAGAATGTTTCCGCTGATCGTGGCGGGCGACGCGCTGCCCTATTTCGGCGATCTGCACCCCCTCCTGCGCGGCGTGGCGGCGCGGCTGGCCCCCGGGGGGCGGTTCATGTTCTCGGTCGAGCAGCTTGCCACGGCGGAGGCCGCCGGGCGGCCCTGGCTGCTGGGGCATCTCGGCCGCTATGCGCACACCGACGCCCATATCGAAGCGGCGGCCGAAGCGGCGGGCCTTGCGGTGGTGGCACGGCGGACGGAGACGGTGCGGATGGAAATCGGGCTGCCGGTGCCGGGCCTGCTGGTCACGCTGGCGCGGTTGGCGGCATGAGCGCGCTGGCGCACCGGGCGCTGGAGCAGCTCACCGGTCACGACGCCGCGGGCGCGATGATCACGCTCGCCACGCCCACCGAGGCGGCGGAGTTCGCCGTGCTCGGCATGCTGCATCTGCAAGCCGAGGCCTGGGCGGAGGCGCTGGCGGCGCTGCGACGCGCGCGCGAGCTGGGCGACGGTTCGGCGGTCACGCAGCTCAATCTGGCGCTGGCCGAGGATCGTCTGGGCCTGGACGGACGGGCGCGCATGCGCGCGCTCATGCGGTTCTGCCCGGACTGGGACGAACCGCCGGTCCGCCTCGCCGAGAGCCTGCGCCGCGCCGACGAGCCGGTGCTGGCGGCGGCGGAATACGAGCGGGCGCTCGACATCAACCCGAACCGGACGGACGCGCTGCTCGGCCTCGGGGTGCTGAGCATCCTGGGCGGCGACCCGGAACGGGCGCAAATCCTGCTGCTGCGCTGCTGCGGCATCCAGCCCCGGCGCGCGGAGGCATGGGAGGCGCTGGGGATCGCGTTGCTGGCGACCGAGGACTCCGCCGCGGCGGAGTCCGCCTTCGCCGAGGCGCGGCGCCTCGCGCCGGACGACATCGGCATTGCCCTGCGGCTGGTCGAGGCGGCGTTCGCGGCCGGCAGCGCCACCGCCGAACTGGCGCGGCTGGAGGTGGCGACCGAGCGCGACCCGCTGGATGTCGCGCAACTGACGGCGCGCGCGATCCTGCTGGACCGGCTGGGGCGCGGCGAGGAAGCGGTCGATCTGCTGGAGACGGCGGTGCTGCTCGCGCCCGATGCGCCGCTGCCGGCGGCGGCGCTGGCGAACGCGCTGCTGCATACCGCCCAATTTGCCGCCGCGGTGCCGGCCCTGAAGCGGGCCACGGAGCTGTCGCCGGACAATCTCGGCCTGCGCAACGACCACGCGGCGGCCCTGAACCGCGTGCACCGCTACCGCGAAGGGCGGGAGATCCTGGAAAGCCTGATCGCGGAATTCGGCGAGCAGCCGGCACTGCTGTGCAATCTGGCCAATTCGCTGATCTCGCTCGGCTTGCAGGCGGCGGGCGTGGCGGCGGCACGGCGCGCGACCGAAGTGGCGCCGGAGCAGTCCCTCGGCTGGCGCACGCTGAGCAGTGCGTTGACCTATTGCGACGGGGTCGCGGCGGCCGAGATCCTGGCGGCCGCGCGCCAGGCGGCCAGCCTGTTGCCGCGCGATGGCGCGCCGCCGCCCACGCGGCCGGAGGCGAGCGGACGGCGGCTGCGGCTGGGCCTGCTGTCGCCCAATCTGCGCACCCACCCGGTCGGCTGGCTCACACTCGCCGCGTTCGAGGCGCTCGACCCGGCGGCGTTCGAACTGATCTGCCTGGGGCAAGCCCGCTCCGACGACGCGGTGTGCCGCCGGTTCCAGGCGATTGCCGCCGAATGGCACGTCATCACCGGCCGGCCCGCCGCCGCCGTGGCCACGTGCATCCGCGAGGCGGGGATCGACATCCTGATCGACATGGGCGGCTGGGGCGATCAGGGCACGCTGGCGGTGTGCGCGCTGCGGCCGGCGCCGGTGCAGGTGAAGTGGGTCGGCATGCAGAACCACAGCAGCGGTCTGGCCGAGATGGACTGGTTCATCTCCGACCAGCGCGAGACGCCGGAGGGCGCGGACACGCTGTATTGCGAGCGTCTGCTGCGGCTGCCGGACGGCTATGTCTGCTACTCGGCCCCGCCCTACGCGCCGGAGGTGGCCGCCTTGCCCGCCGATGCGCGCGGGGCGGTGACGTTCGGCTGCTTCAACAATCTGGCGAAGATCACCCCACCCACCATCGCCGCCTGGGCCCGCGTGCTGACGCGCGTGCCCGGGTCGCGGCTGGTGCTGAAAACGCACCAGTTCAACGACCGGACCACCGCCGCGTGGATGCGCGAGAGCTTCGCCGTCCATGGGGTGGACCCAAGCCGCATCGAAACGCGCGGCTCGTCCTCGCATCGCGCGCAACTGGCGCAGCACGCCGACATCGACATCGTGCTGGACCCGTTCCCGTATTCGGGCGGGCTGACCACCTGCGAGGCGCTGTGGATGGGCGTGCCGGTGGTGACCATGCCGGGCGAGAGCTTCGCCTCGCGCCACTCGGCGAGCCATCTCGGCAATGCCGGCCTCGGCGACTGGGTGGCGGCGGACATTGCGGGCTATGTGGACCTGGCGGTGGCGCGCGCGGCGGACCTGCCGGCGCTGCGACGGCTGCGGGCGGGATTGCGGCCGATGATGAAGGCAAGCCCGCTGTGCGATGCCCCCCGCTTCGCCGCCAATCTGGGCGCCGCCCTCCGTCAGGTGTGGCAGGCACGGCCGGCGGCGTGACGCGCGACTGCCCCGACGTCGATGTGAACCTGTTCGCCTTCAACGCGGCGGACACGATCGGGGCGGCCATCGAAAGCGTGCTGGCGCAGACATGGCCGGCGCTGACCCTGACGGTGATCGACAACGGCTCGACCGACGGCACGCCCGAGGTGGTGCGGCGCTATCAGGCGAGCGTGCCCAGCCTGCGGCTGCATCGCGCCCGTTCCAATGGCGGCAGCGTGGTGAACTGCCAGCGCGCCTTCATGCTGGGCGACGCGGATTTCCTGCTGCCGAAAACCGCCGACGACCTGATCGCCCCCAGTTTCGTCGAGAAAGCGATGGGGGTGCTGCTGGCACACCCCGACACCGCCATGTGTCACGCCGCGGGGCTGGTGTTCGTGGGCGACGGCGTGGTGCGGCAGGTCTATCCACCCGAACACCGGCTGCACGCGGTCGGGCCGGACCCGGCGGAGCGGGCACGCCATGTGATGGCGCGCTACACCAGCGCACCGAGTTTCTGGGGGGTGTACCGCCGCGCCGCCACCGACCGTCTCGCCAGATTCCCGTATCGCGCAGGATGGGACCATTCAGCCCTCGCGGAGCTTGCCTTATACGGTGAGATTCGTCATATTTCTGAGACGCTCTATTTCCGCCGCGACGGCGGAAAGCCAGTGGCTCGGATCGCCCGCGCCTGCACCGAGGCGGCGCAGCGGGGGCTCGATCCGGACGAGGAGATGACGGATCTGCGATGGATGACGCCGCTGATCACGACTGCCTTCGCCCATGTCGAGACCTTCGCGGTCGCCCCTCTGCCGATCACCGCGCGTGCCGAGCTGATGGCCGACGCCGCACGGATTTTCCGCGCCCGTTGGCT
>JAKBCB010000236.1 GCA_021808185.1 Pseudomonadota bacterium | reverse complement strand
GCTTGCTCCGCGATCCCCTCCAGCAGGAAGCCGTCCCGCGCGTCCGGGCCGATGATCGGCACCGGCGCCCCGTCGGCCTCCAGCAGGCGCTTGAGTTCGGCAGCACCCCCGGCATGGTCCAGATGGCCGTGCGTCAGCAGGATGCTCTCCACCGTCACGCCATGCGTCCGGATGGCCGCGTGGATGCGTGGCGCGTCGCCGCCGGGGTCGATCACGCTGCCGCGGCGCGATGCCTCCTCCCACAGCAGCGCGCAGTTCTGTTCGAACGGCGTCACCGGAATTGTAACGAGTTTCAGTTTTGCCATGCGGGACGGTCCTCGGCCAGGCGGGTCAATGCGCGCGCGCCGCGAATGTCGCGCCGCGCGCGATGGGCGGATGGGGCGCAGATGGGCGTGATCGGGTCGGAGGCCGGGGGATCAGCCCGGCCTCGATGCTTGCTCCGGGATCATGGTCAGGCCAGTCTGCTGCGGCTTCCCCCGGCCGCGCAAGCCGGGTGGCGCATCATGCCGGCGCGGCGTCGCTGACCACGAAACTCGCGGCGACGCTGCCGTTCCACTCCTCCGCCCGCAAATGCCCGGCCAGATGCAGCGGCAGGCCGGTGCGCGCCAGCAGCGCCTCGGCCAGCGGGCCTTCCTTGGCGCGGAACGCCACCGCCTTCAGCCGGCCGCCGCCTTCGCCCTCCAGGAAGACGCGGATGGTCGCCCCCTCCTTGCCGACCCGGTCGCCGCGCACGACCCGGGCACGGGTCAGGATCAGATGCGGCTCCTCGTTGCCGGGGCCGAACGGGGCGAGCCGGGCGAGCTGCTGGGCGAGGTCGGTGGTGCAGCCGGGCACCGCCAGCGTCCCCTCGACCAGCAGGTCGGCGACCGAGGGCAGCAGGCTGGCCGCCGCCAGCCGTTCGTCCAGGAAGGCGTGGAAGTCCGCCAGCCGGCCTTCCGGCAGGCTGAAGCCGGCCGCCATGGCATGGCCGCCGCCGGTCGCCAGCAGCCCCGCCTGCCGCGCCGCGATCACCGCCGCGCCCAGGTCGAGGCCGGGCACCGACCGGCCGGACCCCTTGGCCAGGCCGTCGGCGATGCCGGCGACGCAGGCCGGACGATTGAAGCGTTCCTTGAGCCGCCCGGCCACGATGCCGACCACGCCGGGATGCCAGGCGGCCGCCGCCACCATCAGGGCGGCATGGCCGGCCGCCACCTGCGCCTCCGCTTCGCGCATGGCGGCGTCCAGCATCCCCGCCTCGACCTGCTGGCGCTGGCGGTTCACCGCGTCCAGCATGGCGGCGAGGCCGTGCGCCTCCACCCGGTCCTGCGCCAGCAGCAGCCGCAGGCCGAGATCGGACTCGCTGATCCGCCCGGCGGCATTGATGCGCGGACCGAGCGCGTAGCCGAGCGTCACCGCGGTCGGCCGGTCGCGCACCTGCGCCACTTCCAGCAGGGCGGCGATGCCGGGGCGCTCGCGCCGCGCCATCAGCTTCAGCCCCTGCGCCACCAGGGCGCGGTTCAGGCCGGTCATCGGCATCACGTCGCACACGGTCGCCAGCGCGACGAGGTCCAGCAGCGCCAGCAGGTCCGGCTCCGGCTGGGCGGCGAAATGGCCCAGGCGGCGCAGCGCCCGCACCGTCGCGACTGCGGTCAGGAAGGCGACGCCGGCCGCGCACAGCCCGGTCAGGCCAGACCCGCAATCCAGCCGGTTGGGGTTGACCGTCGCCAGCACCGGCGGCGGCGGCCCTTCGCTCTTGTGGTGGTCCAGCACCACCACATCGACCGAACCTTCCAGTGACCCGAGCACGGCGCCGGCGGCGGTGCCGCAATCGACGCAGACGATCAGGCTCGCCCCCTGCGCGACCAGATCGCGCAGCGCCGGCAGGTTGGGGCCGTAACCTTCCGTCATGCGGTCGGGGACATAGGGCAGCACGTCGCAGCCGAGGCTGCGCAGGAAGGAGACCATCAGCGCGCCGCTGCACGCACCATCGACGTCGTAGTCGCCGAACACCGCCACCGTCTCGGCCCCGCGCACGGCATCCGCCAGGCGCGTGGCGGCGGCGTCCATGTCGGCGAGCATGCTCGGGTCGGGCAGCAGGGCGCGCAGCGTCGGCTCCAGGAAATGCGCGGCCCCTTCCAGCCCGATGCCGCGCGCGGCGAGCAGCCGGCCGACGATCTCCGGCAGGCCGAGCGACTGCGCGATGCCGAGGCCGATGCGATCCTCTCCCGGCCGCCACATCCAGCGCCGGCCGGTCAGGCTGCGCGCGACGCCGAGGACGGGGGCCTCCACCTCAATGCGCCGCCCAGAACTTGGTGGCGTAGTTGTGGTGGGCCTCGATGTAGCGGACGGTGCCGGACTTGCTGCGCATCACCACGGAATGCGTGGTGGCGCCGTTGCCGAACCGGCGCACGCCGCGCAGCATCGCCCCGGCGGTGACGCCGGTGGCGGCGAACATCACCTCTCCGCGCGCCATGTCGGTGACGGAGAACACGCGGTTCGGGTCCGACACGCCCATCTGCCGCGCGCGCTCGCGCTGGCTGTCGTCCTCGAACAGCAGGCGGCCCTGCATCTGGCCGCCGACGCAGCGCAGCGCCGCCGCCGCCAGCACGCCCTCCGGCGCACCGCCCGATCCCATGTAGACATCGACGCCGCTGTCCGGATGCGTGGTCGCGATCACGCCGGCCACGTCGCCGTCGCTGATCAGCATGATGCGCGCCCCGGCCTCGCGGGTTTTCGCGATCAGTTCCTCGTGCCGCGGCCGGTCGAGGATGCAGGCGACCAGATCGGCGATGTCGCAGCGTTTGGCACGGGCGAGGTTGCGCAGGTTCTTGGCCGGCGGATCGTCGATGTCCACCACCCCCGCCGGCAGCCCGGCACCGATCGCGATCTTCTGCATGTAGATGTCGGGCGCGTGCAGGAAATTGCCGCGCTCGGCCAGTGCGATCACGGTGATGGCGTTGGGGCCGCCTTTCGCGGTCAGGGTCGTGCCTTCCAGCGGATCGACGGCGATGTCCATCGCCGGCCCGCCGCGGCCCACCTTTTCGCCGATATACAGCATCGGCGCCTCGTCCATCTCGCCTTCGCCGATCACCACGGTGCCTTCGATCGCCACCGCGTCGAAGGCCTTGCGCATGGCCTCCACGGCGGCGCCGTCGGCCTCGTTCTTCTTGCCGAGGCCCATCCAGCGGCTTGCGGCAAGGGCCGCCGCCTCGGTCACGCGCACCAGCTCCAGCGCCAGGTTGCGGTCGGTCTGCTGCTCGTGCGCCAATGCGGCGTTGTCGGCGGTGCTCTGGCTCATGCTTTGGCTCCTCGGCTCAGGCCGGTTCGATGCGGATGACGGCCGGGTCCTCCAGCACGGCATCGAGGGCGGCAATGCGGGCGAGCGCGTCGCGCATCGCCGCCTCGCGCGTTTCATGGGTGACCAGCACCACCGGCACCGCCTCCCCGGGGCTGCGCCCGCGCTGCAGCATGCTTTCCAGCGAGATGCCGGCATCGCGCAGCGCCGCGGTGACATCGGCGATCACGCCCGGCCGGTCCACCACCATCAGCCGCAGGTAATAGCAGCCGACATGCGCGGTCATCGGCACCGACGGCACGTCGGACAGCGCGCCCGAATGCGCGCCCCACACCGGGGTCAGCCGCCGCCGCGCGATGTCCACCAGATCCGCCACCACGGCGGAGGCGGTGGGGCCGGCGCCGGCGCCGCGCCCTTCCAACATGATGCGGCCGACGAAATCGCCCTCCGCCACCACCGCGTTGAATACGCCGTCCACGCGCGCAAGCGGCGCGCTTTCCGGCACCATGCAGGGATGCACCCGCGCCTCGATGCCGGCCTCGGTCTGCCGCGCCAGGCCGAGCAACTTGATGCGGTAGCCGAGTTCGCCGGCAAAGGCGATGTCGAGCGCGGAGACGTGGCGGATTCCTTCGACATGCACCGCGCCGAACGCGACCGGCCGGCCGAACGCGAGGGCGGCAAGAATGGCGAGCTTGTGCGCCGCATCGATGCCGTCCACGTCGAAGCTGGGATCGGCCTCGGCATAGCCGAGCTTTTGCGCCTCGTGCAGCACCTCGGCGAATTCGCGGCCGCGTTCGCGCATCACCGTCAGGATGTAGTTGCAGGTACCGTTGAGGATGCCGGCGACGCGCGCGATGCGGTTGCCCGCCAGTCCTTCCCGCAGTGCCTTGATCACCGGGATGCCGCCGGCCACCGCCGCCTCGAACCCCAGCGGCACGCCGGCACGCTCCGCTTCCGTGGCCAGGGCGGCGCCGTGCACGGCGAGCAGCGCCTTGTTGGCGGTGACCACCGGCTTGCCCGCGGCGATCGCCGCCTGCACCACTGCGCGCGCGGCGCCCTCGGCGCCGCCAATCACCTCGACCACCACATCGACCGACGGATCGGTGGCCAGCGCCACCGGGTCGTCGAACCAGTGCAGGCCGGAGAGCGGCACGCCGCGGTCGCGCGTGCGGTCCCGCGCGGCGACGGCGGTGACGGCGATCGGCCGCCCGGCGCGCGCGGCGATCACCTCGGCATTCTGGCGCAGCAGCGTCAGCACGCCGGCGCCGACCGTGCCGAGCCCGGCCAGCGCGACGGAGAGCGGGCGGGTCATCGCGCCGCCTCGGCGAAGGCCGGCTCGGCCGGGCCGGCATTGTCGGCTTGCAGGAAGCCGCGGATGTTGCGCAGCGCCTGGCGCAGCCGATGCGTGTTTTCCACCAGCGCGATGCGGACATGGCCGTCGCCATGCTCACCGAAGCCGATGCCGGGGGCGACCGCCACCCTGGCGCGCGCCAGCAACTGCTTGCTGAACTCCAGGCTGCCGAGATGGGCGAAGCGCGGTGGGATCGGCGCCCAGGCGAACATCGACCCGTCCGGCACCGGCACGTCCCAGCCGGCGGCGTGCAGCCCGCGGATCAGCACGTCGCGCCGTTCGCGATAGAGCGTCCGCATCTCCGCCACACAGTCCTGCGGCCCGTTCAGCGCCGCCGTCGCGGCGACCTGGATGGGCGTGAAGGCGCCGTAGTCCAGATAGGACTTCATGCGCGCGAGCGCGGTGATCAGGCGCCGGTTGCCGGCGGCGAAGCCCATGCGCCAGCCGGGCATGGAATAGGTCTTGGACAGGCTGGTGAACTCGACGGCGATGTCCTTCGCACCCTCCACCTGCAAAATGGACGGCGGCACCTTGTCGCCGAAATAGATCTCGGCATAGGCGAGGTCGGACATCACCCACACCTCATGACGTCGCGCGAAGGCGACGATCTCCCGATAGAAGTCGAGATCGGCGAGATAGGCGGTGGGGTTGGAGGGGAAGTTGACGATCAGCGCCGTCGGCTTCGGCACGGAATGGCGTACCGCACGGTCCAGCGCGCGCAGCATGTCGTCATCCGGCGTGGCCGGGACGCTGCGCACGGCGGCGCCGGCGATGATGAAGCCGAACTGATGGATCGGATAGGACGGGTTCGGCACCAGGATGGTGTCGCCCGGGCTGGTGATCGCGGCGGCGAGGTTGGCCAGCCCCTCCTTGGAGCCGAGCGTCGCGATGACCTCGCTCTCCGGGTCCAGCGCCACGTCGAACCGGCGGCGGTAGTAGCCGGCCAGGGCGCGGCGCAGGCCGGGGATGCCCTTGCTGGTGGAATAGCGGTGGGTGCGCGGGTCCTGCACCGCCTCGACCAGCTTGGCCACGATATGCGGCGGCGTCGCGCTGTCAGGGTTGCCCATGCCGAGGTCGATGATGTCCTCCCCGGCGGCGCGGGCGCGCGCCTTGGCGGCGTTGACCTCGGCGAAGACATAGGGCGGCAGGCGGCGGATGCGGTGAAACTCGTCGGTCATGGGCGTCCGGGTCCGGGTGTGCGGGGAGTGTAGAGGATCAGCCGTCCCGAGTCTGGCAAGGAGTCCACGGCTCGGTGCAGGGCTCAGTCGACCAGCCGGGCGACCGCGCCGCTGCCGCCCGGCAGGGCGACAATGCGCAGCGCCCAGCCGGGCACGCCAAGCGTGCCGAGGGCGGCGGCAACCGCGCGGGCGCGGTCGAGCGCGAGGGGCAGGGCGGCGGTCTGGACGGCGGGTGCGTCATCGGACGCCTCGCCGAACCCGGTCACGGCGATCCATCGGTTGCCGCGCTGGGCCGCCAGCGCTTTCAGGCTCGGCTGGGCCGCCGGGGGCAGAATGGCGGAGCCGGCGGGGAAGGCGATGGCAACCGGCGCGCCCGGCGCCGGCGGCGGGGCCGGCGGGGCCGGCGGGGCCACCGGCGGCGGGGTCGGCGCGGT
>JAKBCB010000235.1 GCA_021808185.1 Pseudomonadota bacterium | reverse complement strand
GTTCGGCCATATTCCGGACGAGGCCGTGCGGCTGCTGGCCGGGGCGTTCAACCTCAGCCGCGCCGAGGTGCATGGCGTGGTTTCGTTCTATCACGATTTCCGCCGCGAATTGCCGGGCAAGCACGTCGTCAAGCTGTGTCAGGCGGAGGCATGCCAGGCGATGGGCGCGCGCGGCCTGACCGCGCATGCGCGCGAGAAGCTGGGCGTTGCGCTCGGCGAGACCAGCGCCGATGGCCGGGTGACGCTGGAAGCCACCTACTGTCTGGGCCTGTGCGCCACCGGCCCCTCCGCGATGATCGATGGCCGCGTGCTCGGGCGGGTGACGCCCGGCCGGCTGGACGTGGCGCTGGAGGAACTGGCGTGATCGTCCTGTATGTTCCCGGCGATGCCGCGGCCGCAGCCGTCGGCGCGGACGACGTCGCGGGCGCGTTGCACGCCGCCGCGCGGGCGCGCGGGATCGCCCTTACCATCGTGCGCACCGGATCGCGCGGGATGTTCTGGCTGGAGCCGCTGGTCGAGGTCGCCACGCCCGAGGGGCGCATCGGCTACGGGCCGGTCGGCGCCGGGGATGTGCCCGGCCTGCTCGACGCGCTGCTGGCCGGCGGCGCGCATCCGCTGCGGCTGGGCCGGCCCGAGGACATCGGGTTCCTCAAGCGGCAAACACGGTTGACCTTCGCGCGCTGCGGCATCGTCGATCCGCGCTCGCTCGACGATTATCGCGCGCATGGCGGCTACGCTGGGCTGCAACGGGCGCTCTCGCTCGGGCCGGCCGCGACGGTGGAGGAAATGATAGGCTCGGGCCTGCGCGGACGCGGCGGTGCCGGGTTCCCGACCGGCGTCAAGTGGAAGACGGTGGCGGCTGCGTATGCCGCGCAGAAATACATTGTGTGCAACGCCGACGAAGGCGATTCTGGCACGTTCTCCGACCGCATGATCATGGAGGGCGATCCGTTCGTGCTAATCGAGGGCATGACCATTTCTGGTTATGCCGTCGGCGCCACGCGCGGCTACATCTATATCCGCTCGGAATATCCGCATGCCATCGCGGCGTTCCGCGAAGCCGTGCGGATTGCACGGGCGGCGGGCTATCTCGGCGCCAACGCGATGGATGGCGGCTTCGCGTTCGATATCGAGGTGCGCGAGGGCGCCGGCGCCTATGTCTGCGGCGAGGAAACGGCCCTTCTCGACAGCATCGAGGGCAAGCGCGGGCAGGTTCGCCCGAAGCCGCCGCTGCCCGCGCACGAGGGCCTGTTCGGCAAGCCCACCGTCATCAACAACGTGATTTCGCTTGCCTCGGTGCCGGTGATCCTGGCCGAGGGGGCGGCGAAGTACAAGGATTTCGGCATGGGCCGCTCGCGCGGCACCATGCCGATCCAACTCGCCGGCAACATCAAATTCGGCGGGCTGTTCGAGGCGGCGTTCGGGGTCACGCTCGGCGAACTGGTCAACGACATTGGCGGCGGCACAGCCAGCGGGCGGCCGGTGCGCGCGGTGCAGGTCGGCGGGCCGCTCGGCGCGTATTTCCCCCCTGCCCTGTTCGACACGCCGTTCGACTACGAGGCATTCGCGGCCAAGGATGGGCTGATCGGCCACGGCGGCGTCGTGGTTTTCGACGACACCGTGGACATGGCCGAGCAGGCACGCTTCGCGATGGAATTCTGCGCCATCGAAAGCTGCGGCAAATGCACGCCCTGCCGCATCGGCTCCACCCGCGGCGTCGAGGTGATCGACCGCATCAGGCGGGGCGAGAAGATCGCGGCCAATCGCGCCGTGCTGGCCGATCTGTGCAACACGATGAAATTCGGCTCGCTGTGCGCGCTGGGCGGCTTCACGCCGTACCCGGTGATGAGCGCGCTGACGCATTTTCCCGAGGATTTTGCCGGCGCGCCGATGCGCGTGGCGGCGGAATAAGGAGCGACACATGGCTCTCGTCGAGGAAATCGACTACGGCACGCCTTCGGTGCACAGCGACACGATGGTGACGCTGACCATCGACGGCGAGCAGGTGACGGTGCCGGCCGGCACGTCCATCATGCGCGCCGCGATGGAGATGGGAACCAAAATTCCCAAGCTGTGCGCGACCGACTCGCTGAAGTCGTTCGGCTCCTGCCGCCTGTGTCTGGTGGAGATCGACGGCCGCGCCGGCACGCCCGCGAGCTGCACCACGCCGGTTGGCCCCAACATGGTGGTGCGCACACAGACGCCGAAGCTGGAGCAACTGCGCAAGGGCGTGATGGAGCTGTACATCAGCGACCATCCGCTCGACTGTCTGACCTGCGGCGCCAACGGCGATTGCGAGTTGCAGGACATGGCGGGCGCGGTCGGCCTGCGCGAAGTGCGCTACGGCTACCAGGGCGAAAATCACTTCGACAGCGTCAAGGACGAGAGCAACCCGTATTTCAGCTTCGATCCGGCGAAGTGCATCGTCTGCTCGCGCTGCGTGCGGGCCTGCGAGGAAGTCCAGGGCACGTTCGCGCTGACCATCGACGGGCGCGGCTTCGCCTCGAAGGTCTCGCCCGGGATGAACGAGAGCTTCCTTGGCTCGGAGTGCGTCTCCTGCGGCGCCTGCGTGCAGGCCTGCCCGACCGCGACGCTGATCGAGAAGAACGTGCTGGCGCATGGCCAGCCGGAACACTCGGTTGTCACCACCTGCGCCTATTGCGGCGTCGGCTGCTCGTTCAAGGCCGAGATGCGCGGCGAGGAAGTGATCCGCATGGTGCCGTGGAAGGACGGCAAGGCGAACCACGGCCATAGCTGCGTAAAGGGCCGCTTCGCCTGGGGCTACGCAACGCACAAGGAACGCATCCTGTCGCCGATGGTGCGGGAGAAGATCACCGACCCGTGGCGCGAAGTGTCCTGGGACGAGGCGATCGGCTTTGCCGCGTCGGAGTTCAAGCGCATCCAGGCCAAATACGGCAAGGACAGCGTCGGCGGCATCACATCCTCGCGCTGCACCATCGAGGAAACCTATCTGGTGCAGAAGCTGGTGCGTGCTGGGTTCGGCAACAACAACGTCGATACCTGCGCGCGCGTCTGCCACTCGCCGACCGGATACGGCCTGAATCAGACCTTCGGCACCTCCGCCGGGACGCAGGATTTCGACAGCGTCGAGCACACCGATGTCGTGCTGGTGATCGGCGCCAATCCAACGGACGGGCACCCGGTGTTCGCCTCGCGGATGAAGCGCCGGCTGCGCGAAGGCGCGAAGCTGATCGTCATCGATCCGCGCCGCATCGACATCGTGCGTACGCCGCATGTGGAAGCCACGTACCATCTGCCGCTGCTGCCCGGCACCAATGTCGCGGTGCTCACGGCCATCGCGCATGTGATCGTCACCGAGGGGCTGGTGAACGAAGCCTTCGTGCGCGAACGCTGCGACTGGGAGGCGTTCAGCGAGTGGGCCGCCTTCGTCGCCGAACCGCGCAACAGCCCCGAGGCGGTCGAGAAGATTTCGGGCGTGCCGGCGCAGACCATCGTCGATGCGGCGCGGCTGTATGCGACCGGCGGCAACGCCGCGATCTATTACGGGCTGGGCGTGACCGAGCACAGCCAGGGCTCCACCACCGTCATCGCGATCGCCAATCTGGCAATGGCGACGGGAAACATCGGCCGGCCCGGCGTCGGGGTGAATCCGCTGCGCGGGCAGAACAACGTGCAGGGCTCCTGCGACATGGGCAGCTTCCCGCACGAACTGCCCGGCTACCGGCACATCAGCGACACGCCCACGCGCACGCTGTTCGAAGGCGCCTGGGGCGTGAGCCTGGACGCGGAACCCGGCCTGCGCATCCCCAACATGTTCGACGCCGCCGTCGGCGGCTCGTTCATGGGGCTGTACGTGCAGGGCGAGGACATCGTGCAGTCCGACCCGGACACGCACCATGTCACGGCCGGCCTCGCGGCGATGGAATGCATCGTCGTGCAGGATCTGTTCCTGAACGAGACAGCGAACTACGCGCATGTGTTCCTGCCCGGCTCCACCTTCCTGGAGCGCGACGGCATCTTCATCAACGCCGAACGACGGGTGCAGCGCATCCGGCGCGTCATGAGCCCGCGCAACGGCAAGGCCGACTGGGAAATCACCCAGGATCTGTCCAACGCGCTCGGCTATCCGATGCACTACACGCATCCCTCCGAGATCATGGACGAAATCGCGCGGCTGACACCGACCTTCGCCGGCGTGTCCTACGCGAAGCTGGAAGCGGTGGGCTCGGTGCAGTGGCCATGCAACGAGGCGGCGCCCGAGGGCACGCCGGTGATGCATATCGACCACTTCGTGCGCGGACAGGGCCGCTTCCTCATCACCGAGTACCAGCCGACCGACGAACGCAGCAACCGCAAGTTCCCGCTGCTGCTGACCACGGGGCGCATCCTCAGCCAGTACAATGTCGGCGCGCAGACGCGGCGCACCGAGAACGTGGTCTGGCACGAGGAAGACCAGCTGGAGATCCATCCGGCCGACGCCGAGGCACGTGGCATCCGCAGCGGGGACTGGGTGCGGCTGGCCAGCCGCGCGGGCGAAACCTCGCTGCGCGCGACGGTGACGGATCGCGTGGCGCCGGGCGTGGTGTACACCACGTTCCACCACCCGATGACGCAGGCCAACGTCGTCACCACCGACTATTCCGACTGGGCCACCAACTGTCCGGAATACAAGGTGACAGCGGTGCAGATTACCCCGTCCAACGGCCCGAGCGAGTGGCAGCGGCGCTACAGCGAGCACGCCGGGAAAAGCCGGCGCATCCTGGCGGACGCGGCGGATTGACCACGCCCCCGCTCCGCACTCTCGCGCCGAACGTCTGGCGCCACGGCGCGCCGGTGCCGGCGGTCGGCCGCGACGTGCCGGAGGAAACCCCGCTCGCCATCACCTTCAATCGCGAGACCTTCGCGGTGATGATGGGCACGCCCGCCGATCTGGAGGATTTCGCGGTCGGCTTCTCCGTCACCGAGGGCATCGCGCGCACGGCGGACGACATTCTCGGCCTGGAGGTGCTGGAGCACGCGCACGGCATCGAGCTGCGCATGGACCTGGCCGAACCGCAACTGGCCGCCCTCACCCGTCGCCGGCGGCATATCCTGGGGCCGACCGGATGCGGGCTGTGCGGCATCGACAGTTTGGCCGAGGCCGCCAGGCCGCCGCGCCGCGTGCCGGAGGGCGGCGCCGTGTCCGCCGCCGCCATCGCGCAGGCGATGCGGGCGATGGAGCCATTGCAGACGCTGAACCACGCCACCCGCGCGGTTCACGCCGCCGCCCTCTGGCTGCCCGGGCGCGGCGTTGTCGCCCTGCGCGAGGATGTCGGCCGGCACAATGCGCTCGACAAGCTGGTGGGCGCGGCGGTGCGCGCGCGGCTGGACGTGGCGGGGGCGATGGTGCTGCTGACCAGCCGCGTGTCCATCGAGATGGTGCAGAAAGCCGCCATGCTTGGCGCACCGATGCTGGTGGCGGTGTCGGCGCCGACGGCGCACGCGGTGCGGCTGGCCGAGGCGGCGGGGATGACGCTGGTCGCCATCGCCCGCGCCGACGGGTTCGAGGTTTTTTCCGGCGCTGACCGGATCATCGCGGAGAGCCGTGCCCATGTCGCCTGACAAGCTGGTCTATATGGCCAACCAGATCGGAAAATTCTTCGCATCCCAGGACCATGCCGACGGCAGCAAGGCGGTGGACGGTATCGCCACGCATCTGCGCAAGTTCTGGGACCCGCGCATGCGCCGCGAGATCGTGGCGAAGGTGCGGGCGGGCGAAGCCGGCGGGCTGGACCCATTGCCGCGCCGGGCCATCGAGCAGTTGGCGGCGGGCGAGTAATCCGAATTTTTTGTTCACTCGACGCCCCGGCGGCACGCGGCTATAGGCGCGAGAGCCGCGCCGGCCCGATGTAGGCGGACCATCGTGGCGTTTCGTGCACAACAAGGATTTTGCCGACATGAAGCCTGCCATTCTCGCTGCCGCGGCGCTCGCCGCGCTCGGCTTGGCTGCCCCCGCGCACGCCGCCGGCGACCCGGCGGCCGGCCGGGCCGTGTTCAACAAATGCTCGATCTGCCACACGGTGAAGCCGGGACAGAACGCCATCGGTCCGTCGCTGTTCGGCGTGGTCGGCCGCAAGTCCGCCACGGAGCCGGGCTTCTCCTATTCCGAGGCCATGAAGAAGGCCGACAAGACCTGGGATGAGGCGACCCTGGACACTTACCTGACGAGCCCGAAGGCCATGGTGCCGGGCACGAAGATGGTGTTCCCCGGCCTGCCGAAGCCCGAGGAC
>JAKBCB010000234.1 GCA_021808185.1 Pseudomonadota bacterium | reverse complement strand
CGCAGATGGCCGATACGCTGGACCGCCAGCACATCCCGCATCAGGTCGGCGCCGATGGTGCCGAGATCCTGGTGCCGGCGGACGCTGTGGCCCGCGCCCGCCTGTTGCTGGCGCGCGACGGGCTGCCGAGTGGCGGCTCGATCGGCTACGAGATCTTCGATCGCGGCGACGGCCTCGTCAGCAGCCAGTTTCAGCAGGCGATCAACCAGACCCGCGCGCTGGAAGGCGAATTGGCGCGCAGCATCCGCGCCATCAGCGGCGTGCGCGCGGCGCGCGTGCATCTGGTGTTGCCCAAGCGCGAGCCGTTCGCGCGCACCCAGCAGGAGGCACAGGCCTCCGTGCTCATCACCATGGCCGGGCAGCGGCGGTTGGACCGCGAGGGGGTGCAGTCGGTGCTGAACCTCGTCGCCGCCGCCGTGCCTGGGCTGCGGCCGAAGAATATCGCGGTGATCGACAGCCACGGAGATCTGCTGGCCCGCGCCGGGGACGCCGCCGGCACGGAAGCCAGCGCCGCCAGCGCCGAGGAAGCCCGCCACGCGGTGGAGGCGCGGCTGTCCCGCGCGGTCGAGGACATGCTGGAACCCACGCTCGGCCCCGGCCGGGCGCGCGCCGAGGCCAGCGTCGAACTGAATTTCGACCAGGTGCACGAGACCACGGAGAAATTCGACCCGGACGGGCAGGTGGTGCGCAGCACCCAGACCACCGCCGACACCAGCAAGAGCACCGAGGCGTCGACGGCGACCACGGTGCAGAACAACCTGCCGAACGCCGATGCGGGCAATGCCGGGCAGGCCGGGACGCAGGAGCAGAAGCAGGACGAGACCACCAACTACGAAATCGGCAAGACGGTGCGCACGCTGGTGCGCGACCATCCGCAGATCCGCCGCATCAGCCTCGCGGTGCTGGTCGATGGCAGCGAGGCCAGGGACGCCAAGGGGGTCATGCAATGGACCCCGCGCACGCCGGAGGAGTTGCAGCACATCACGGCACTGGTGCGCGGCGCCATCGGCTACGACGAGAAGCGCGGCGATCAGGTGGAAGTGGTGAATATGCGCTTCGCCACCGAGGATGTCCCGGCCGAGACACCGGGCCTGTTCGGCATCGGGGTTGAAAAGCCGGACCTCGTGCGCCTCGCGCAGACCGGCATTGTCGGTGTGCTGGGCTTGCTCGCGCTGCTGCTGGTGTTCCGCCCGATGATGGCGCGGCTGATCCGCCTGCCGGGGCTGGAGGCGCCGGCCGGCGGCCTCGCGCTCGCGGCGGCAGGGGGCGCGGCGGGCGGCGGCGCACACATGCTGGAAGGCCCGCAAGGCACCGCCGTCGTTCCGCGCGCGGCTGCGGCGGAGGAGGACGAGAGCATGCTGGACCTTGCGAACATCGAAGGCCAGATAAGGGCCTCCTCGTTGCGGCGCATTTCCGAACTGGTCGAGAAGCACCCGACCGAGAGCCTCGCCATCGTGCGAGCCTGGATGGCGCAGGGGGCCGGCTAGATGGCGCGCGCCCCCGATATGCGCGGCCTGACCGGCTCGCAGAAAGCTGCCGCCCTGATGCTCGCGCTCGGCGAGGACCAGTGCGCCAAGCTGTTCGGCATGATGCATGAGGACGAGATCAAGGAAGTCTCCGCCGCGATGGCGCAGCTCGGCAGCGTGCAGGCCGACGTGGTCGAGAAGCTGTGCGGCGAATTCGCCGAGAGCCTCTCCAACGCCGGCAGCCTTGTCGGCAGTTTCGAGAACACCGAACGCCTGCTGCTCAAGACCCTGCCGCGCGAGCGGGTGCAGCAAATCATGGAGGAGATCCGTGGCCCCGCCGGGCGCACCATGTGGGACAAGCTCGGCAATGTCAGCGAGGCGGTGCTGGCCAACTACCTGAAGAACGAATACCCGCAGACCGTCGCCGTGGTGCTCTCGAAAGTCCGCGCCAACCATGCCGCGCGCGTGCTCTCGCTGCTGCCGGAAAGCTTTGCCATGGAAGTCGTCATGCGCATGCTGCGCATGGAAAGCGTGCAGAAGGAGGTGCTGGACGGGGTGGAAAGCACGCTGCGCAGCGAATTCATGTCCAACCTCGCGCGCAGCACGCGGCGCGACGCGCACGAGATGATGGCGGAGATCTTCAACAATCTCGACCGCCAGTCCGAACAGCGCTTCATCGGCGCGCTGGAGGAACGCAACCGCGAGGCGGCGGAGCGGATCAAGTCGCTGATGTTCACCTTCGACGATCTGCAACGCCTGACCCCTTCGGCGGTGCAGACGCTGCTGCGCAGCGTGGAGAAGGACAAGCTGCCTCTGGCGCTGAAGGGTGCTTCGGAAAAGCTGCGCGACCTGTTCTTCGGCAATCTGTCCGAGCGCGCCAGCAAGATGCTGCGCGAGGAGATCGAGGCGCTAGGGCCGGTGAAGCTGCGCGATGTGGACGACGCGCAAGCCTCCATCGTTGCCGTCGCCAAGGAACTCGCGGCGCAGGGCCAGATCGAGATCAACGATGCCGGCGACGACGAGCTGGTTTACTAGGCCATGAACTTTCACGGATCTCTGCTTCTGTTCGCCGACGATTTTGACGCAGCGGAGGCCGCGCCCTTGCCCCCGCCCTCGACCGCGGGCGAGGATGAGCCAGCGTTGCCGCAGCCGAGTTACGATCAGGCGGCGCTCGAAGCCGCCTGCGCGTTGGCCCGGGCGGAGGGCCACGCGCAGGGCCTCGCGGACGCGGCGGCGGCCGATGCGGCGCGTGTCGCCGAGACTCTGGCCAGCATCGGTGTGTATCTGTCCGAAGCCGCCGCGCAGGCCGCGCGCGCGACGGAGGAAGCCGCGGTGATGTTCGCGCGGCTGCTGCTGTCCTCGATGCTCGCGGGCTATCCGCGTCTGGGCGAGCGGCACGGCGCGGAGGAACTGCGCGCCCTGCTCCGCCACGCGATGTCGGGGCTGTTGCAGGAACCGCACGTCACCTTCCATGTGCATCCGTCCATGGTCGATGCCGTGACCGGCGAACTTGCCGCCATCCCGGCCAAGGAGCGGGCGCATATGACGATCGAACCGTGGGACGCGATCCCCCCCGGCGATACCCGCGTCACGTGGCCGAACGGCGCCCTGGTGCGTGACACCGTGGCGGTGGCCAGTGCGATCGCGGACATCCTACGCCCGCTCGGCCTGCTGCCCGAGCCTGAACCCGACTGCGCCGACGCCGTATCGAGGTAACCCATGCCCAGTGGCAGCGACTTCACAGAAGCGATGGATCTGCCGGCGCCCGGTGCCGACGCCGGCACGCCGCGCACCGCGCGCGATCTGGAGGCGGTGTACGAAATTCCCGTCACCGTCAGTGCGGTTCTCGGCAAGGCGACGATGCAGGTCAGCCAGTTGCTCAAGCTCGGCCGTGGCGCCGTGGTCGAACTCGACCGCAAACTCGGCGAAGCCATCGACATCTATGTCAACAACCGGCTGGTCGCGCGCGGCGAGGTGGTGATGGTCGATGACAACCGGCTCGGCGTGACGATGACCGAAATCGTCAAGGCGGACCGCTCCACCTGATGCGCGCGCTCGGATCGTTCGGCCGGGAGGAGGCAAGATGCGTGTCCTGATCGTGGGCTCGCTGGCCAGCGAACTCGGACAGGCCGCGCGCATCGCCATGGCACGCGGGGCGGAGGTGGTGCAGGCCGACGACGGTGCCGTGGCCCTGATCCGCGCGCGGTCCGACGCCACCATCGACCTCGCGCTGTGCGATGTGCGCGCGGATCTCGCGGGTCTGGTGCGCGGCCTCGCCGCCGAACGCATCGCGCTGCCCGTCGTCGCCTGCGGTACCAACAACGACGCGCACGCGGCGGTGCGCGCGATCCGCGATGGCGCGCGCGAATTCCTGCCGCTGCCGCCTGATCCAGACCTGATCGCGGCAATTCTCGACTCCGCGTCCGCCGACACGCACGCGCTCATCATGCGCGACCGGCTCACCCTCGCCATCGCCGCGCGCGCCGAGCAGGTGGCGGGCTCGGAGGCGTCGGTGCTCATCACCGGCGAGAGCGGCACCGGCAAGGAAGTGTTCGCCCGCCACATCCATCGCCGCTCGCGCCGCTCGGCGGGCCCGTTCATCGCGCTGAACTGCGCCGCGATCCCGGAGCAGTTGCTGGAAAGCGAGTTGTTCGGCCATGAGAAGGGTGCCTTCTCGGGCGCTCTCGCCCGCCGCGTGGGAAAATTCGAGGCGGCGGATCGCGGCACGCTGCTGCTCGACGAAATCGGCGAGATGGATCTGCGCCTGCAAGCCAAGCTGCTGCGCGCCGTGCAGGAACGCGAGATCGACCGCGTCGGCGGCAGCGCGCCGGTGAAGGTCAGCGTGCGCCTGCTTGCCACCACCAACCGCGATCTGGCCACCGAGGCCGCGCGCGGGCGGTTTCGCGAGGATCTTTATTTTCGCCTCAACGTCGTATCGCTGCGCATCCCGCCGCTGCGCGAGCGCCCGGCCGATATTGCCGCCCTCGCCGAGCATTTTGCCCGCCGCTACGCGGCGTTCAACGGTCTGCCCGAACGCAAGCTCACCGACGCCGCGCTGCAACGCCTGCTGGCGCACACATGGCGCGGCAATGTGCGCGAACTGGAGAACACGCTGCATCGCGCGGTGTTGCTGGCGCGTGGCCCCACGATCGACGCCGACGCCATCGAACTCGGCGCCGACGCTCTTGCCCCGGCCGGCGCGGGGGCCCCGGTCGCCGCGCCCGGCGTGGGTATCGCTGGTCTGGTCGGGCGGCGCATGGACGAGGTGGAGCGTGACCTGATCCTGCAAACTCTCCGCCATACCGAGGGCAACCGCACGCACGCCGCCACCATTCTCGGCATTTCCATCCGCGCGCTGCGCAACAAGCTGCGCGACTACGCCGCCGAGGGCCTCGCCGTGCCGCCGCCCGGCGCCGGGGTTGCCGCCTGATGTCCGCCAGCTTCGCGGCACGCCTGCCCGTCATGCCGGAACGCCTGCGCGCGCTGATGCCGGGCACCGATATCGGGCTGGCCTTCGGCGTGGTGGTGCTGCTCTCGGTGCTGGTGCTGCCGCTGCCGCCCTTCGTGCTCGATGTCGGCCTGTCGCTGTCCGTCACCGCCGCCGTGCTGATCCTGATGGTGGCGATCTTCCTGAACCGGCCGCTGGACTTCACCAGCTTCCCGACCCTGCTGCTGCTGACAACGCTGTTGCGTCTCTCGCTCAACGTCGCCACCACGCGGCTGATCCTGTCGCACGGCAACGAGGGACCGGGGGCGGCGGGCCATGTCGTCGCGGCCTTCGGCGGCTTCCTGATGGGCGGCGATGTGGTGATCGGCATCATCCTGTTCGCCATCCTGCTGGTGGTGAACTTCATGGTCATCACCAAAGGCTCCAGCCGCATCGCCGAGGTCGCCGCGCGCTTCAGCCTCGATGCCATGCCGGGCAAGCAGATGGCGATCGACGCCGAGCTGTCTTCCGGCGCCTTGGACGAGAAAACCGCGCGGCTGCGACGGCGTGATCTGGAGCAGGAAAGCGGCTTCTACGGCGCGATGGACGGTGCGGCGAAATTTGTGCGCGGCGATGCCATCGCCGGGCTCATCATCACCAGCATCAACATCGTGGGCGGGCTGGCCATCGGCCTCGTGCGCCACGGCATGCCGTTCAGCGACGCGGCGGCGACCTACACCACGCTGACCATCGGCGACGGGCTGGTCAGCCAGATCCCCGCGCTGCTGGTCTCGACCGCCGCCGGCATCGTCGTCACCAAGGGCGGCACGGACGGCTCCACGGACATCGCACTGGTGCGCCAGTTGGCCGGCAACCCCAAGCCGCTGGCGATGGCGGCGGGGGCTGCGGCGGTGCTGGGGCTGATGCCGGGCCTGCCGGCGCTGCCGTTCATGGCGTTGGCCGGCCTCGCCGGCGGCGGCGCGTGGCTGCGCCACAAGCACCCGCCGCCGTTGCCCGACACGCTGGCGCCCCCCAAGCCGCTGCCCCCCAGCGAGGCGCCGATCGCCGATACGCTGCGCATGGACATGATCCGCCTGGAACTCGGCTACGGGCTGTTGACGCTGGCCGGCGGCGACACGCCGCGCCTGACCGAGCAGATCAAGGGCCTGCGCCGCGCCATCGCCGCCGAGATGGGGTTCGTGCTGCCGCCGGTGCGCATCCAGGACAACATGCAGCTCGGCGCGGACGCCTATTCCGTGCGCATCAAGGAGATCGAGGCCGGGCGCGGCGAATTGCGCCCGACCATGCTGCTGGCCATGGACCCCGGCGGGCGCGACATCGGCATGCCCGGCGAGCGCACCACCGAACCC
>JAKBCB010000233.1 GCA_021808185.1 Pseudomonadota bacterium | reverse complement strand
GCGGCACCTGCGCCACGACGGCATACCGGTGCTGCTCGACGTCTGGGCGCCGTGGTGCGGCCCGTGCCGCGCGATGGCGCCGATGTTCGAACGCGCGGCGGCGACGCTGGAGCCGCAAGTGCGCCTGCTCAAACTGAACGCCGACGAGGCGCCGAATGTATCGGCGCAACTCGGCGTGCGCGGCATCCCCGCGATGTACCTGTTCTCCGGCGGTCGCACCCTCGCGCAGACCGCCGGGGCGCGTGACGCCAACGCCATCGTCGGCTGGGTGCGCCAGCACCTCGCCGGTGTCCAATCATAAAGGAGAATTCGATGACCATCGACAATGCAGTGCTGAGCTTCGCGGGGCTTGTGGTGCTGGTGGGGCTCGCCCTCGGCTGGTACGTCAGCCCGTACTGGTTCCTGCTGACGGCCTTCGCCGGGCTGAACATGCTGCAAGCCGGCGTTACGGGCTTCTGCCCGGCGGCGATGATCTTCAAGATGTTCGGGCTCAAGGCCGGCTGCGCCTTTAAGTAATCCAAAGCCGACGATCCCGATGGGCGCGCGGCGCACCCCGCGCCGCGCGCCGTGCCTGACCGGAGACATGCGATGCTGAACGACTGGGCCCAGATGACGCGCGACTATTCCGTACAGCTTCGCGATGTGCGCGCGGGAATCCCCGACGTGATGAAGGGATTTTCCGCCATCGCGCAGGCGGCGCTGAAGGCCAACGCGCTTGACACCAAGACCAAGGAGCTGCTGGCGCTCGCCATCTCCGTGGCGGTGCGCTGCGATCCGTGCATCGCCTTCCACGCCGAGGCTGCGGTCCGCCAGGGCGCTTCGCGTGAGGAGGTGCTGGAGACGGTGGGTCTTGCCGTCTACATGGGCGCCGGACCGAGTGCGATGTACGCCGCGAAGGCGCTGGAAGCGTTCGACCAGTTCGCCCCGAAGTCCGAGGCGGCATAAAGCCGCCGCCGAAACCTCCGCCAGCCCTTGATACATTAGGGGCGTCTAATACAATGGCGGCATGACCTCCGCGATGCCCGACGACCTGCACCGCCTGCGCGCCGAGCCGAAAGCCGCGGCCGAATTGCTGCGGGTACTCGCCAACGAGCACCGGCTCGGCGTGTTGTGTGCATTGCGTGGCGGCGAGCTTTCGGTGGGCGCGCTGCTCGACCTGCTCGGCCCGTCGCAATCCGCGCTGTCGCAGCACCTCGCGCGTCTGCGCGAGGACGGGCTGGTGGCGACGCGGCGCGAGGGCCAGACCATCTATTATCGGATCGCCGACCCCGACGTGATGGGCCTCATCCAGGCTCTCGCGGGCGTCATGGAGCGTCGTCGGCAACAGCAACAAAGGATGATGAGTCAATGAGCGTGGATCAGGCGGCGACCTGGAATGCCCGCTATGCCGGCGAAGGCTACTTGTTCGGTCAGGCGCCCAACGCCTTCCTCGCGGCGCAGGCCGCGCGCCTGCCGCGCGCCGGCAGCGCGCTCGCGGTGGCCGATGGCGAGGGGCGCAACGGCGTGTGGCTCGCCGAACAAGGGCTGGATGTGCTGTCGATCGACGCCTCGGACGTGGCGCAGCAGAAGGCGCGGCGACTGGCCGAGGCGCGCGGCGTGTCGCTGCGCGTCGAACTGGCCGACCTTTCCGCGTGGAACTTCCCGGACGAGAGGTTCGACGTGGTGGCCGCGATTTTCATTCAATTCGCCGGCCCGGACCTGCGCGCGCGCCTGTTCGCGGGCATCACGCGGGCGCTCAAGCCCGGCGGCCTGCTGCTGCTGCAAGGCTACCGGCCGGAACAGCTCGGCTATCGCACCGGCGGTCCGCCGCTGATCGAGAACCTCTATACCGAGCCGATGCTGCGCGAAGCGTTCGCCGATCTCGACATCCTCGATCTTGCTTCGTACGACGCCGTTATCGCGGAAGGCACGGCGCATAGCGGCATGTCCGCGCTGATCGATCTGGTCGCGCGCAAGCCGGGGTAGGGGCCAGCGTCCGGCGGCGTCAGGGCCGGTCCGCGCCCTCGTCGCCGGCGTCGGACAGGTGGAACTCGTGCCACAGCCCGTTTAGCACGGCGAAGCCGACGGCCAGCCCCACGCCGAGAATCCAACTGAAGTACCACACGACGATGCGTCCTTCTCAGTAGAGATCTGGGTTGCTGGCCAGCGCTTTCTGCGTCGAGCGGCCCCACATCACCTTGAACGCCCAGGCGGTGTACAGCAGCACCAGCGGCAGAAACACCACCGTCACCACCAGCATGATGAACAGCGTCGGGTGGCTCGACGAGGCGTTGAACACCGTCAGGCTGGATCGCGGGTCGATCGAACTCGGCAGGATGAACGGGAACATCGACAGCCCCACCGTCGCGATGATGCCCACCGCCGACAGCGACGACCCCGCGAAGGCTGGCGCCTCGGTGCCCGTGCGCACGCCCGCCAGCGCCAGCAGCGCGCCGAGGAAGCCGAGCGTCGGCGCCGCCCACATCCAGGGATGGTGGGGAAAATTGGCCAGCCACGCGCCCGGCGCCACGACCGTCGCGGTGCGCAGCGGGTGGGAGGGGGCGGCCATGTCGAGCACGCCCTCGATTCGAAACCCGTAAGACCCGAACGCGACGAACAGATAGCCGCCGGCAAACAGCGCGAGGCTGGCCAGCCCCGCTATGGTGCCGAACCGCCGCGCCCGGTCGCGCACCGGCCCCGGCTCGGCCTTCATCGTCAGCCACGCCGCCCCGTGCAGCACCAGCATCGCGACGGACAGCAGCCCGCACAGCAGCGGCAGCGGCGTGAACAGCCCGAGCAACGAGCCCTCGTAGGTGGCGCGCAGGTCGCTGTCGAGGCGGAAGGGAATGCCCGCGAGCACGTTGCCGACGGCAACGCCGAACACCAGCGCGGGCACGAACCCGCCGATGAACAGCGCCCAGTCCCATGCCGCCCGCCACGTCTCGTCGTCGCGCTTGGAGCGGTACTTGAACGCCACCGGCCGCAGGATGAACGCCGCCAGCACCAGGAACATCGCCAGGTAGAAGCCGGAGAAGCTGACCGCGTACACGAACGGCCATGCGGCAAAGATCGCGCCGCCGCCAAGAATGAACCAGACCTGGTTGCCCTCCCAGGTCGGCGCGATGGTGTTGATCGTCATGCGCCGCTCGCCATCGGTGTCGGCCACGAACGGCAGCAATGCCGCGACGCCGAGGTCGAACCCGTCGGTCAGCGCGAAGCCGATCAGCAGCACGCCCATCAGGCCCCACCAGATGATGCGCAGCGTCGGGTAGTCGAGGGGAAGGTCCATGACGTCTCTCGCTTATTCGGCGGGCGCGTAGGCGCCGAGCCCGCGCGCCGTGGCCGAGGGGGGCGCGTAGGCGGCGGGGCCGTGGCGGACGGTTTTGACGATCAGCCCGATCTCGATCACCGCAAGCGCGCTGTAAAGCAGGGTGAAGCCCGCGATGCTGGCCCAGATCTGCCCCGCCGACAGGCTGGAGGCACCGAGGAAGGTAGGCAGCACGCCATCCACCGCCCAGGGCTGCCGGCCGATCTCGGCCAGCACCCAGCCCGATTCGATGGCCAGCCACGGCAGCGGCATCAGCACGACCGCGAGCCACAGGAACGGCTTGGCGTCCAACCGCCGCCGCGTCGCCAGCACGAAAGCGGTGGCGAAAAAGGCGATGAACAGGAAGCCGATGCCGGCCATGCCCCGGAACAGGAAGAACATCACCGGCACGTTCGGCACCGTGTCCCATGCTGCGCGCTGGATGGTCGCGGCATCGGCGGTGCGTGGATCGGCCACGTAGCGCTTCAACAGCAGGCCATAGCCAAGATCGTTGCGATGCTGCTCGAACTTGACGCGCGCGGCCGGGTCGTCCGGATTTGTCTTCAGCCGCTCCACCGCGTCGTAGGCGGCCACCCCGCTTTCGATCCGCGACTGCGCCTTGGCCACGAGCGGAAGAATGCCCTCCACCTGCCCGGTGAAGCTGCGCGTGGCGATCAGCCCGAGCACATAGGGGATGTGGATCTCGGCATGGGTCGTGCGGTCGGCGACGCTGGGCAGGCCGAACAGCGTCAGGCCCGCCGGCGCCGGCTCGGTGGTCCACATCGCCTCCAGCGCGGCGAGTTTCATCTTCTGGTTGTCGGTCAGCGCGTAGCCCGACTCGTCGCCCAGCACCACCACCGACAACGCCGCCGCCAGCCCGAACGAGGCGGCAACCGTCATCGAGCGTTTCGCCACTCCGCTCCATTTGCCTTGCAGCATGTAGATGGCGGAGACGCCGAACACGAACACGGCGGCGGTCAGGTATCCGGCGCTGACGGTGTGCACGAACTTCGCCTGCGCCACCGGGTTGAACAGCACCTCCTTGAAGTCGGTGACTTCCATGCGCATCGTCTGCGGATTGAATGCCGCGCCGACAGGATTCTGCATCCAGCCGTTCGCCACCAGGATCCACAGCGCCGAGAGGTTCGAGCCGAGCGCGACCATGAAGGTCACGAACAGATGCGCCTGACGGGACAGTTTCTCCCAGCCGAAGAACATCAGGCCGACGAAGGTGGCTTCCAGGAAGAACGCCATCAGCCCTTCGATGGCCAGTGGCGCCCCGAAAATGTCGCCCACATAATGCGAGTAGTACGACCAGTTGGTGCCGAACTCGAATTCCATGGTCAGGCCGGTGGCGACGCCGAGCACGAAATTGATGCCGAAGATCGCGGCCCAGAACCGCGTGATGGTCCGCCAGATCGGCCGGCGGGTCATCACGTAAACGCTCTCCATGATGACGAGCATGAACGACAGCCCGAGCGTCAATGGCACGAACAGGAAATGATAGAGGGCCGTCAGCGCGAATTGCAGGCGGGACAGCTCGACGACGCTTGCATCCATGATGGGCTCCTGGTGTGCTGCGCGGGATAGCGCGGATGCCACCTAACTCCTTGATCTAACGAAATAGCAGGATTTGCTAAATTAGAAAGACCTTATCTAAGCTGGGCAGGCCCTTGCGTTCGGCAACCCCCCGGTGAGCGTGCTCGCGGCGGCCGCGAAAGCCAAGCGTTCCCCGGCCAATTTCGCAAACGTGGCCGACAGCGTGCTTGCCATCGCCTTTGCGTGGGCGCTGACGGGGGCGCTGGTCGCGCTGCCGGGCGGGCAGGGGGCGGTGTGGCCATGGCTCGCGGTCCTTGTTCCGGTGGCTTGTCTGCGTGGTGTGGTGGGCTGGGCGGTCGCGCGGCTGGCCGCCGGCCACGCAAGGCGGGTCAAGCGCGAATTGCGCCGCCGGGTGCTGGACGCGCTGCTGCATGCCCGCGCCGGCGCGGGCCTGCTGGCCGGCGAGGGCGCCGCCGCCGTGGTGGACGAGGTCGAGGCGCTGGACGGCTACGTGGCGCGCTACCTGCCGGCCCGCGCCAGCGCCGCCGTCGGCCCGCTGCTGGTGCTGCTCGCCGCCGCGACCGCAAGCCCGATCGGGGCTGCCTTGCTGGCGGCGACGCTGGTGCCGTTCGTCGCGGTGATGATCCTCGCCGGCGGCGCCGCCGCCGGGGTCTCGCGACGCCAGTTCGCCGCGCTGTCCCGGCTGTCCGGCCTGTTCGCCGACCGGGTGCGGGCGCTGCCGCTGGTGCTCGCGTTCGGCGCCGAGGCGCGGGAGGGCGCGCGCATCGCCGCCGCCGCCGCCGAGGTCAGCGCGCGCACGCTCGCGGTGCTGCGCATCGCCTTCGTCTCCTCCGCCGGCCTGGAGTTCTTCGCCGCCCTGTCGGTGGCGCTGATCGCCGTCTATGCCGGGTTTGGCCTGCTCGGCCTGCTGCCGTTCCCGGTGCCGGAAACGCTGAGTTTTCGGCGCGAATTCTTCGTCCTCGCGCTTGCGCCCGAGTTCTACGCCCCGATGCGGCGGCTGGCGGCGGCGTATCACGACAAGCAGCTTGCCGAGGCGGCGTCGGAGCGGCTGGAGGCGGTCCTGGGCGCGCCGCGCGCGCCGGTGCCCGCCCCGCTGTGCCTTCCGGCCGCTCCCGCCGTGCTCTACCGCGCCGCCTGCGTGGGGTTTCCCGACGACCCCGGCCTGCGCATCGGCCCCGTCGATTTCGCCGTGTCCCCCGGCCACATCGCCGTCCTGCTGGGGCCGACCGGTTCGGGCAAGACCAGCCTGCTGCGGCTGCTGCTGGGCGAGGCGACCCTCGCGGCCGGGGAGGTCGAAGTCGGCGGCCATCGCCTGCGCGACATCGCCTCGTTCGCGCCCAGCATCGCCTGGGCCGGGCAGAACACGCTGCTGCTGCCGGGCACCATCGCCGAGAACATCGCCCTCGCGCTACCCCCCG
>JAKBCB010000232.1 GCA_021808185.1 Pseudomonadota bacterium | reverse complement strand
AGCCTGTCGCAGCGCGCGGATGGCGGCTGGGACATCGTGACCAACCAGGGCAACATCGTCGCCGAGCACGTCGTCAATTGCGGCGGTCTGTGGGCGCGTGAGGTCGGGCGGATGGTCGGCCTCGAACTGCCGGTGCTCGCGATGGAGCACCAGTACCTCATCACCGAGGACATCCCCGGCCTGCCCGCCGAGGAACTGCCGCATCTGATCGACTTCGAAGGCGAGATCTATCTGCGGCAGGAGCGCAAGGGCGTGCTGCTCGGCACTTACGAGCGCAACGGCGTACCCTGGTCGCCCAGGCAGACACCGTGGGATTTCACCGCCGAGCTGCTCGCGCCCGATCTGGACCGTATCGCGGACAACCTTGAAGTCGGGTTCAGGCATTTCCCGCTGCTGGCAAACGCCGGAATCAAGCGCGTGATCAACGGGCCATTCACCTTCGCGCCGGACGGCAATCCGCTGGTCGGGCCGGTGCGGGGCTTGCGCAACTACTGGGTTGCCTGCGGCGTCATGGCCGGCTTCAGCCAGGGCGGCGGCGTGGGGCTGGCACTGTCGAACTGGATGATCGACGGTGATCCGGGCTTCGACGTGTTCGCGATGGATGTCTCACGCTACGGCGACTGGGCGACACCCGCCTACACCAACGCCAAGGTGCGCGAGAATTACGGGCGGCGCTTCCGCGTCACCTTCCCGAACGAGGAACTGGTGGCCGGGCGCCCGCTGCGCACCACGCCGATCCATGAGCGGCTGAAGGCGGCCAACGCGGTGTTCGGCGCGTCGTTCGGGCTGGAATACCCGCTGTGGTTCGCCCCGGCCGGCACCGAGCCAGTCGAGCAGGTGACGTTCAAGCGTTCCAACGCGCACGAGCACGTGGCGGCCGAATGCCGCGCGGTGCGCACCGGCGTCGGCATGATCGAGACCAGCGGCTACGCGAAGTACGAAGTATCCGGCGTCGGTGCCGAGGCGCTTCTAGATCGTGTCATGCCGAACCGGATGCCGGCGGCGGGGCGCATCGTGCTGACGCCGATGTTGAACGCGAACGGCAAGCTGATCGGCGATTTCACCGTGGCGCGCGTGGATGCGCAGACCTTCCACGTGTTCGGCAGCGGCCCGGCCGAGGCGTATCACATGCGCTGGTGGGAACAGCACATGCCAGCTTCGGGGGTTGCGATCCGCTCGCTGCGATCCTCGTTGATGGGGCTGTCCATCGCCGGCCCGAAATCCCGCGCGTTGCTCGCAAGCCTCGTCGGCGCGGATGTCTCGAACGAAGCTTTCCCGTTCATGAGCTATCGGCGCATGGATGTCGGCATGATCCCCGCCTTCGTCGGGCGCATCAGCTTCACTGGCGATCTGGGCTACGAGATCTGGGTGACGCCGGATTACCACGCGGCGCTGTACGACACGCTGCTTGCGGCTGGCGCCGCGCTCGGCATCCGCAACGTGGGCCTGCGCGCGCTGAACGCGATGCGGCTGGAAAAGGGATTCGGCACCTGGGCGCGCGAGTATCGGCCGATCTACGGGCCGTTCGAGGCCGGGCTGGGGCGCTTCGTCAATCTCAAGAAGGGCGATTTCATCGGCCGCGACGCGGCGCTGCGGGACAAGGCGGCGGGGCCCAAACTCAAGCTGGTGACGCTGATCGTCGAGGAGTTCGGCGCCGACGCGCTCGGCGACGAACCCGTGGCGGTGGACGGACAGACGGTCGGCTGGGTCACGTCGGGCGGCTACGCGCATTGGACGGGCAAGTCCATCGCGCTTGCCTACGTGCCGGCGGCGCTGGCGGGGCGCAACGACGCCTTCGCCATCGAAATCCTTGGCCAGCCGCGCCGCGCCACCATCGCGGCCGAGCCGCCGTTCGACCCCGCCGGCGCGCGCATGCGCGGCTGATCGCGGCGCCGGGCGCCGATGGTCCGCCCCGCCGGCCCGATCGGGCCGGCGGGGCGGTGGTGATTCCGGAGTCCCCGCGCACTTCTGGTTGACAAGCGAGGGCGGGCCAGATTATTAAACTAATCTGATTGAACAATTATGCGACCCCTCGCAGAATGGGGGCCGCCGAGGGACGTCAGACGATGCCGATTCGCCGTGTCGGGCAAGGGGCCTCGTCGGTCCACATCCGACATTACAACCAACGGCTGATCCTGCAACGCCTCCGACGGGTGGGGGAAGCCTCCCGCGCGGATCTGGCGCGGGCGGCCTCGCTGACCAACACCGCGGTCGGGGAGATCATCAAACAACTCGAAGCGGGCGGCCTCGTCCGCACCATCGGCAAGCGGCACGAGGGCAATCGCGGTCAGCCCGCGACCATGCTGGGCCTGGACCCGCGCGGCGCCTACGCCATCGGCGTGCGGCTGGACCGCACCCGCATCGAGACGGCGCTGACCGACCTCGGCGGCACCGTGCTGTCCCACCGTACCCACGACCACATGCTGCCCCCGCCGGCCGAGACGCTGGCCCTCGTGCGCGACGATGTCGAGCGGCTGGTGCGGCTGGTCCCGGCCGCCCGCCGGCGGCGCATCACCGGCGTGGGCGTGGCGCGGCCCTACAACCTCGGCAGTTGGCTTGCCGAACTCGACCTCTCGCCGGAAACCTTCTCGCCGTGGGACACCGCCCCCTTCGCGCGGGATCTGGAGCGTGCCTGCGGCCTGCCGGTGGTCGAGGAGAACGACGGCACCGCCGCCGCCATCGCCGAGCTGTTCCACGGGCACGGCCGCAACGAGGACGATTTCCTTTATGTGTTCATCGGCCCCGCGATCGGCGGCGGGCTGTTGCTGAATGGGCAGTCGGTGCGCGGCTTCACCGGCAACGCGGGCGATATCGGCATGATTCCGGTGCCGCCCTCCACCCTGCCCTCGGCGGTGCGCCACGACGGGCACGACATCCTGCTCGGCCGTGCCTCGCTGAACGCGCTGGTGCGGCATTTGCGGTTTCGCGGCGTGACCCACGCGGCCTACGCCGAACTGGACACCGAGGCCGGCGCGGCGGCCGGGGCCGAGTGGCTGGCGGACTGCGTCGATGCGCTGGTGGAGCCGCTGCTGACCGCGCGCGCCCTGCTCGACGTGCCGACGGTGGTGATCGACAGCGACCTGCCGCCGGCCTGGATCGACCGGCTGCTGGCGATGCTGGCACCCCGCATGGCCGCGCGCGTGGCCGAGGCGCGCACCCCGCCCGCCCTGCTGCGGGGCAGTTTCGGCGCCATGGCGGGTGCGCTCGGGGCCGCGACATTGCCCCTGTTCCTGCATTTCGGCCCCGGCGCGGGCAGCCTCGCCGGGCCCCACAGCGACCCCAACCGGCAAGGAGGTTCCTATGCCCTCGTCGCCTGAACGACCAGCGAGCGAAGCCGCGCCGATCCTTCAGATGCGTGGCATTTCCAAGACCTTTCCGGGCGTGAAGGCGCTCAACGACGTGCAGCTCACGGTGTATCCCGGCGAGGTGCATTCGCTGATGGGCGAGAACGGCGCCGGCAAATCGACGCTGATGAAGATCCTGTCTGGCGCCTACACCGCCGACCCCGGCGGTGAGATCCTGGTGAACGGCAAGCCGGTGCACATCACCGGCCCGCTGAGCGCCAAGGCGCACGGCATCGCCATCATCTATCAGGAACTGTCGCTGTCGCCGAACCTGACGGTGGCGGAGAACATCTATCTCGGGCGCGAGGCCCGGCGCGGCTTCGCGGTCGATCGCGCCAGCATGTTCAGCGGCTGCAACGAGGTGCTGACGCGGCTCGGTGCCACCTTCGGCCCGCGCACCCTGGTCGGCGATCTGTCCATCGCCGAGCGGCAGATGGTGGAAGTGGCGCGCGCCATCCACGCGCACTCGAAAATCCTGGTGATGGACGAGCCGACCACGGCCCTGTCCAGCCGCGAGACCGAGCGGCTGTTCGACCTGATCCGGCGCCTGAAGAACGAAGGTCTGGCGATCATCTACATCTCGCACCGCATGGCCGAGGTGTACGAACTGTCCGAGCGTGTCTCCGTTCTGCGCGACGGCACCTATGTCGGCACGCTGCCGCGCGAGAAGATCAAGCCCGAGAGCATCGTGCACATGATGGTCGGGCGCGATCTGTCCTCGTTCTACAAGAAGGAACACACCGGCGGCTCGCGCGGGCCGGTGGTGCTGGAGGTCAACGGGCTTTCCGACGGCAAGCGCGTCAAGAACGGCAGCTTCACGCTGCACAAGGGCGAGGTGCTGGGGCTTGCCGGTCTTGTCGGCGCGGGGCGGACGGAACTGGCGCGGCTGATCTACGGCGCCGAGCCGCACAGCGCCGGCTCCATCAGGCTGAACGGCCAGGACGTCGCGTTCAAAGGCCCGGCCGAGGCGATCGACACGGGCATCGTCTATCTCACCGAGGACCGCAAGGCGCAGGGCCTGTTCCTCGACATGACCGTCGGCGAGAACATCAATCTCGGCGTCATCGGCCGCGACGCCGCGGCCGGCGCCTGGCTCGACCGCGGGCGCGCGCGGCAGCGCTCGCTCGCCGCGATCAAGGCGATGACGATCCGCGTGCCCGGCCCGGATTTCCCGGTCGGCGCGCTGTCCGGCGGCAACCAGCAGAAGGCGCTGATCTCCCGGCTGCTGGAGACACAGCCGAAAGTGCTGATCCTGGACGAGCCGACGCGCGGCGTGGATGTCGGCGCGAAGTCGGAAATCTATCGCATCATCGACGATCTGGCGAAGTCCGGTGCCGCGATCCTGGTGATCTCGTCCGAACTGCCGGAAGTGGTCGGCATCGCCGACCGCGTGGTGGTGATGCGCGAGGGGGAAACGGTCGGCGAGGTCGGTGGCGACACCGGCGTTGCCATTAACGAACAAAACATCATGGCCCTGGCAACAGGCGTGGACATGGCAAAGGTGGCAGCATGAGCGGCGGCGCAGGCGGCGGCCCGGTGATGGCCGGCACGGTGGCGGTGGACGCAAAGGCGAGCCGGCAAGCCTCGATGCGCGCGCTTGTGCGTGCGGTCGGGATGCTGCCGGTGCTGATCATCCTCGGCGCGCTGATCCAGGTCGGCGGCATCTATCTGACCGGCGAAGGCCGGTTCCTGTCATGGCAGAACCTGTCCATCGTGGCGCAGCAGGCCTCGGTGAACTCGGTGCTGGCGGCGGGCATGACCTTCGTCATCCTGACCGGCGGCATCGACCTTTCGGTCGGCTCCATCCTGGCCGCCTCGGCGATGGTCGGGCTGCTCGGCTCGATCGACTACGGCTATCTGGGCCTTGTCGGCGCGCTGCTCGCGGGTCTTCTCATCGGCCTCGGCAACGGTGC
This sequence comes from Pseudomonadota bacterium, assembly GCA_021808185.1. GTDB lineage: Bacteria > Pseudomonadota > Alphaproteobacteria > Acetobacterales > Acetobacteraceae > CAJCJG01. Next base: position 1,013 of record JAKBCB010000232.1, on the reverse strand, counting down.
GCTCATCGCCTTCGTGCGGCTGCCGCCGTTCATCGTGACCCTCGGTTCGCTCACCGCGATCCGTGGCCTGGCACGGCTGATCGGCAATGACACCACCGTGTTCAATTCCTCGCTGCCGTTCGACTGGATCGGCAACGACAACCTCACGCTCGGTCCGGTCTCGGTGCCGTGGCTGATCATCATCGCCTTCCTGGTGATCTTCGCCTCCTGGCTGATCCTGCGCCGCACGGTGCTGGGCGTGCACATCTACGCGGTCGGCGGCAACGAGAGTGCCGCGCGCCTGTCCGGCATCAAGGTGTGGGCGGTGCTGCTGTTCGTGTATGGCGCTTCCGGCCTGCTCGCGGGTCTCGGCGGCGTGATGCAGGCGGCGCGGCTGTACGCGGCGAACGGGTTGCAGCTCGGCCAGTCCTACGAGCTGGACGCGATCGCCGCGGTGATCGTCGGCGGCACCAGCTTCGTCGGCGGCATCGGCAGCATCTGGGGCACGCTGATCGGCGCGCTGATCATCGCCGTGCTCAACAACGGCCTGATCCTGCTCGGCGTGTCCGACGTCTGGCAATACATCATCAAGGGTGGCGTCATTATCGGCGCGGTGGCGTTGGATCGCTATCGCCTGCGCGGGTCCGCGCGCACCTGACGCCATTTCGGGATCTGGGGGCGCGGCGAATACCTGGGCGGCCGCGCCCGCAGCGATCAACCACGCACCAGGGGGAAGTTACGCATGTTGAAAAAGATCCTGCTTACCGGCGCGGCGCTCGCGCTGTCCGTCAATGTCGCCTCGGCCAAGGAACTGAAGTCCATCGGCATCTCGCTCGGCTCGCTCGGCAACCCGTTCTTCATCGCGCTGAAGAACGGCGCTGAGTTCGAGGCGAAGAAGGTCAACCCCGACGTGAAGATCATCACGGTCGGCTACGACTACGACCTCGGCAAGCAGAACACCCAGATCGACAACTTCATCGCCGCCGGCGTGGATCTGATCCTGCTGAACCCGGGCGACCCGAAGGCCATCGAGC
>JAKBCB010000231.1 GCA_021808185.1 Pseudomonadota bacterium | reverse complement strand
CCGGCAGCGCGATCTCGTCGCCGGTGGCCAGGATCGCCACGCGCGGGCGGCGATGCACCGCAAGCCATGGGTGGTTGGCCGAGGCAGCCAGCCCGATATCCCGCGCGCTCAGGCGCTTGCCGGCCGCAATGAGCACGTCGCCTTGGGCGAAATCCTGCCCGGCGCGGCGGATGTGGCGGCCCTGGGTCGCGGCCTCGTTGACGGTGACGATGCCATCCGCCTCGCTCGCGTCCTCCTGCAACAGGATCGCGTCCGCACCCTGCGGCACGATGCTGCCGGTGAACAGCCGCACTGCCTCGCCCGGCCCGAGCGTACCATGCCACGGGTGCCCGGCGGGGGCGGCGCCAACCACGCGCAGCCGCGCGCCCCGCGCGCCATCCTCGGCGCGCAGCGCGTAGCCGTCCATGGCGGAGACATCGGCGGGCGGCTGGTGCAACCTTGCGGCGAGCGACGCCGCACTCACCCGGCCCCACGCCTCGGCGAGCGCCACGATCTCCGACGGTGCCGGGTGCAACCCCGCCAGAATCCGTTCGCGCGCCTCCTCGACCGAGAGCATCGCGTCAATCCTGCCGGAACTGGCCGGAGGCGCCGCCGGATTTCTCGACCACGCGCAGCCCCTCGATGCGCATGCCGCGATCCACCGCCTTGCACATGTCGTACACGGTCAGCGCGGCGATGCTGGCGGCCGTCAGTGCCTCCATCTCAACTCCGGTGCGCCCGGTGGTCTTGACGGTCGCGGCGATGGCGACGGCGTCATCGCCCTCCGGCGCCAGATCGACGGTCACGGCGGTGATCGGCAGCGGGTGGCACAGCGGGATCAGCTCGGCCGTGCGCTTGGCGCCCATGATGCCGGCGAGGCGGGCGACGGCGAACACGTCGCCCTTCTTGGCCTGGCCCTGCACGATCATGCGCAGTGTCTCCGGCCGCATCTTGACCGAGACACGCGCGGTGGCCGCCCGCGCCGTCTCCGGCTTGCCCGACACATCCACCATCACCGCGTTGCCGGCGGCGTGGAAGTGGGTGAGCGCGCTCATGTGCCGAGCAAGGCCCGCGTGGCGGCAGTGACATCCTCCTGCCGCATCAGGCTCTCGCCCACCAGGAAGCAATGCACGCCCATCGTGGCGAGCCGCTGGATGTCCTCGTGGTTGCGGATGCCGCTCTCGCCGATCAGGAAGCGGTCCGGGGGGACCAGCGGCGCCAGATCGTGCGTGGTGTTCAAATCCGTCACCAACGTCTTGAGATTGCGGTTGTTTATCCCGATCAGCTTGGTCTGCAAGCCGAGCGCCCGCTGCAACTCCGCGGCATTGTGGACTTCCACCAGCACGTCGAGATCGAGCGAGCGCGCCAGACCTTCGAGTTCCACCGCCTGCTGGTCGGCCAGCGCGGCCATGATGAGCAGGATGCAATCCGCCCCGATCGCGCGGCTTTCGTACACCTGCCAGGGATCGAGGATGAAATCCTTGCGCAGCACCGGCAGATCGACGGCGGCGCGGGCGGCCTTCAGGTGTTCGGGGCTGCCCTGGAAATGCGGCGCGTCGGTGAGGACGGACAGACAGGTCGCCCCGCCCGCCTTGTAGGCCAGTGCGAGGGCGGCGGGGTCGAACGTCGCGCGGATCAGCCCGTGCGACGGCGAGGCCTTCTTGATCTCGGCGATCAGCCCGAAGTGGCCGGCGGCGGTGGCCTCCATCAGCGCCGCGCCGAAGCCGCGTGGCGGCGAGGCGTCGCGCGCCCGGGCGCGCACCTCCTCGAGCGGCTGCTGGGCGCGGCGAAGCTCGGTTTCGGCGCTGGTGTCGGCGCAGATGCGCGCGAGCACGTCGGGCGCCGGCTCCGGCTCGGCGGGTGTCGGGCGATGGATGGACGGAGCGGTTGTCGTCATGCGGTTTCCCTGCGCAGCGTCTCGAGCGCGGCGAGCGCCGCGCCGCTGTCGATGGCGGTTGCGGCCTGGGCGACGCCGTCGCGCAGCGCCTCCACCCGGCCGGCGACGATCAGGCCGGCGGCGGCGTTGAACAGCACGGTGTCGCGATACGGCCCGGCGGCACCGCGCAGCACCGCGCCGAGCGCCGCGGCGTTCACCGCCGCCTCGCCGCCGCGAATGGCGGCAATCGGGGCGCGCGGCAGCCCGGCATCCTCCGGCGTGACGGTAAACGCGCGCACAACGCCGTCGCGCAGTTCCACCACGCTGTTCGGCCCGGCAACGGTGAGTTCATCCAGCCCCTCGCCATGCACCAGCCAGCAATGCGTGCTGCCCAGCTCGGCCAGGGTCTCGGCCATCGGGCGGGCCCATTTCGGGTCGAACACCCCGGTCAGCTGCCGGCGGACGCGGGCCGGGTTCGCCAGCGGGCCGAGCAGGTTGAAGATGGTGCGCGTGCCGAGTTCCACGCGCGGGCCGGCGGCATGGCGCAGGGCGGCGTGGTGGCGCGGCGCGAACAGAAAGACGCAGTTGGCGGTGCGCAGCACCTCGGGCAGCCGCTCCAGCGCCACATCGACGTTCACGCCCAGCGCGGTGAGCACATCGGCACCGCCCGTGCGCGAGGACAGCGCCCGGTTGCCGTGCTTGGCCACCGGCACGCCGCAGCCCGCGAGCACGAAGGTCGCGGCGGTGGAGACGTTCAGCGTGCCGGCATTGTCGCCCCCGGTGCCGCACACGTCGATCGCCCCGTCCGGTGCATCGACGCCGAGCATGCGCGCGCGCATCGCCCGCACGGCGCCGGTCAGTTCCGGCACGGTTTCGCCGCGCACGCGCATGGCCATCAGCAGGCCGGCGATCTGCGCGGGGGTGGCCTCGCCCGACATGATGATGCCGAACGCGTCCTCGGCATCGCCCGCCGAGAGGGTCTCGCCCAGCGCGAGGCGGGCGAGAGTGGGTTTCAGGTTCGTGGTCACGGCTTGGTCCGTCTTGGTCAGGCCGCCCGGGCGGAATCGGCCGGTGCGTTGGCGCCGCGGGCAATGGCCAGGAAATTGCGCAACAGGTCGTGGCCGTGGGCGCTGGCGATGCTCTCCGGGTGGAACTGCACCCCGAACACCGGCAGCGTGCGGTGGCGCAGGCCCATGATCAGCCCGTCCCCGGTGCGCGCGGTCTCGATCAGCACGGGCGGCAGCGTGTCCTTGGCGACGATCAGGCTGTGGTAGCGCGTGGCGGAGAAGGGGGATTCGATGCCGGCGAAGATGTCCGTGCCGTCGTGATACACCGGGCTGACCTTGCCGTGCATCGGCGTGGGTGCGCGCACCACCTCGGCCCCGAACGCCTGGCCGATGGCCTGATGCCCCAGGCAGACGCCGAGCAGCGGGATGCGCCCGGCGGCGGCGGCGATCAGATCCAGGCAGATGCCGGCCTCGTTCGGCGTGCAGGGGCCGGGCGACAGCACGATGGCCTCCGGCGCGCGGGCCATCGCTTCGGCCACCGTCAGGCGGTCGTTGCGCACCACTTCGCACCGCGCGCCCAGGTCGCCGAGGAAGTGGACGAGGTTGAAAGTGAAACTGTCGTAGTTGTCGATCAGGAGGATCATGGCGCCGCACTCTGCGCGGGCCGGCGGCGCGGGTCAAATACGCCCTGCCGTGCGCGCGGCGCGGTGCGCGCTGCCGGGTTGCATTGCCGCGCGCGATACGGGCATCAATCCCTGGTCTGATACGAAGGCTGCCATGACGCATACCCGAGACGCCGTGATCCGCCGCCTGTGGCGCGGCCACGATCCATTGTCCCGCGCGCCGGACACGGGGGCGCCCGCCGACCTGCAAGGTTGGGGCAGCCAGCACCGCTACCTCGGCGAGGCGGTGGAGCGGCTGCGGCCGTCCGTGGTGGTCGAGATCGGGGTCTGGAAGGGCGCCTCGGTCGAGCACATGGCGTCCCGGATGCGCGATCTGGGCATCGACGGCGTGGTGATTGCCATCGATACGTGGCTCGGCGCCTGGGATCACTGGATCAACGATCAGTTCTTTGCCGAAGTGGCGATCACGGACGACCATCGGGATATCTACAGCAAGTTCCTGAACAACGTCCGCCACGCCGGATTGCAGGATTATGTGGTGCCGCTGCGCCTGGATTCGATCAACGCCGCGCGCGTGTTGCGGCGGTTCGATATCCGGCCGGATCTGGTGCATCTGGACGCGGGGCATGACTACGACGCGGTGACGTCCGACCTCCGGCACTGGTGGCCCGCGCTGCGGCCCGGCGGCATGTTCATCGGCGACGACTATCGGGAGGGAAACAACTGGCCCGATGTCAAACGCGCCTTCGACGATTTCTTCGAGCCCCTGGGCCTCACGCCGATCGAGAACACCAGCGACAAGTGCCGGCTGGTCAAGCCCGAGGCGGCGGCGGCCGCGCGGCTGACCGGCGGGACGGATTTCCCCGCCATCGCGCGCGCCGTCACCGCATGGCGCGAATCCTGCCGCATCGCGTTCGGCGCCACCGCCGACGACGAGTCCATCGGCTTCTGGGAGCGCATCGACCAGTATATCCGCTTCGCCGGACCGACCTGGAACGGCATTCGCCTGCGCGCGATGAACCGCATCGTGCGTGCGCTGAACGAGCAGGGGATCAAGGCGTCGCGCAACGACGTGTTCGGCCCGGATTTCGAGATCCGCGCCGATGTGCTGCGCAACTGGCTGCCGGATGCCAAAGCGGCGTATCCCCGGCCCGCCGCGGCGCAGGATCTGGCCCGCTTCGACCTGCTGCCGCCGTCGCCCAACCCATACGCCGCGCGCGCGCTGCCGCGCCCGATCGACAAGCACATGGGGCGGGCGCAGCGGCCGGCGCTGGCGCTGTACAAGGTGGAACAGGCGGACCTGTTCGTCACCCCGCTCGGCTACCAACTGTTCGATGCGAGGCAGCGGATCTACTGGCCGATCGCCTCCACCCGCGCCTACTCGGACCAGGCGATCGAAGGCGAGCACGTCACCGTCCGCCAGCCGGTGGTGATCGTGCAGGACGTGTTCGAGGGCACGAATTTCTCGCACTTCCTGTTCGACTGGATGCCCCGGCTTTGCCATTTCGTCGCCGCCGAGCGCGAACAGCGCGACGCGTGCGTGTTCCTGATGGGCGGCGCGCCGGGCGAGCTGCACGCGCTGATCCTGGACCGGGTCTGCGCGCTGTACGGGCTGAAGCGGGAGCAGTTCATTTTCCCCACCGGCCCGCAGGTGTGGCACATCGAGGCGCCGGTCTATTTCTTCTCGGACCTGAAGACCGAGATCATGCACCCCGCGCACATGGCGCATGACGCGTCCATCGCCGTCATCCGCGCCATCGCCGCCGGCATCGCGATCCCCCGGGGCCACGCCCGCAAGGTCTATATCTCGCGCGGCGACACCGGGCTGCGCAAACTGGCGAACGAGGATGCGCTCTGGGCGGTGCTCCAGGCCTTCGGCTTCGTCATGGTCCGCCTCGCGGACATGCAAGTCGCCGAGCAGATCGAGGTCGTGCGCGGGGCGGAGGTGATTGTCGCGCCGCACGGCATGGGGCTGACGCATATCGCGTTCCATCCGGGCGGGCTCACGCTGATCGAACTGCACAATGCCAGCATCGGTACGGACATCTATGCGTTCATGGCCCATGCGCTGGGCTTCCGCTACCGGGCGGTGTTCGGGACCGATATCGGCAACGACGCGCACGATTTCGTGGTCGATCCCGGTGCCGTGGCAAACGAGCTGGCCGCCGAGGCTCTGGCGCCGGGGCCGGCGGCCGCCGCCGTCCCGGCGCTGCCGTCGCGGTGGCATGCCGGCGTGCAGTCGCAGCCCGCGACACCGACGCACGACGTCGCGGTACCCGCCGGAGCCCCCCCCGCCTGCAAGCATGTCAGGGACGATCCCGCGCGCCAGCCGGACACCAACATGGGATGGCTCGAGGTCGGGCCGGTGCCGCCCGGCACCGTCTGCCACGGTGCCTGCGACGTGTGGATTCCGAGCGATTTCGCGGGGACGGCGGTGCTGCTGGAGTGCGGATCGTTCGGCAATGCCACCACCGTCGCGGCCGATCTCGGCCGGCGCGAGACCTGGCAGACCATCAGCGTGGCCGGCACGGCCCTGCGCGAGACCTACAATATCGTCCTGCGCCCGCGCGCGCGGGCGGGGGATGTGCTGTATTCCCGCCGGTGGCGCACCGGCCCCGGCGCGACGCCGGGCACATGACCCGGCGCGCGGGGGCACGCGGGCCGTGAGCCAGTGGTGGTGCTGGCTGTTCGCCACCTGCGCGGTCGTCCCCCCCGCGGCCGCCCCGCCGGTGCCTGTGCCGCCGACGACGGCGCCCGTGCCGGTTCTGGCCAGCCCACCGCCGCCCGCGCGGCAGGGC
>JAKBCB010000230.1 GCA_021808185.1 Pseudomonadota bacterium | reverse complement strand
CCGCCACGATAACCGCCACCGCCAGCGTCACCGCCGTCATGCCGATCTCGTGCCGGGAGGCCAGCCCGCCCAGCACCGCGCCGCCGCCGCCCTCACCGCTCTCGAACGGACTCGGGAACGGCTTGACCGTGTAGCCGAACAGCCAGCCGCCGAGCGCGTTGAAGATCAGCAGCAACCCGATGGAGACACCCACGGCCGAGAGCGCCGGCGCGTCCGCCATGCGCCGCATCAACAGCCGCTCCAGCGCCACGCCCATCGCGAACGAGACCGCCAGGGTCGCGAGGAAGGCAAGCCAGTACGGCACCCCCGCCTGCACCAGCGCCAGCGCGATGTAGGTGGAAAACGTCGCCATCTCGCCCTGCGCGAAATTGACGTGGCTGGTGGCGCGATAGACCACCACCAGCGCCAGGGCCAGTGAGGCATAGATGCCGCCCGTGGCCAGCCCCGAGAGCGTCTGGTGCAGCAGCCCCAGCATGCTCAGTACCCCAGATACACGCGGCGCACCTGGTCGTCCCGCCCGACCGCCTCGGCCGGGCCGGCGAGCGCGACGCGCCCGGATTCCAGGATGCAGGCATGGTCCGCCAGCGCCAGGGCAAGGCTCGCGTTCTGCTCGACCAGCAGGATGCCGATCCCCGCCTCGGCGCGGATTTCGGCGAGTATGTCGAAGATCTGCCGCACGATCAGCGGCGCGAGGCCAAAGCTCGGCTCGTCGAGCAGCAGCAGCCGTGGGCGGCCGAGCAGCGCGCGGGCGATGGCCAGCATCTGTTGTTCCCCGCCGGAGAGCGTGCCGGCCTGCTGGCGCAGCCGCGGGCGCAGCGCCGGGAAGTGGCCGAGCATCCGCTCGGTGTCCTCGGCCACGCCCCGGTCGCGCCGCGCATAGGCGCCCAGGCGCAGGTTCTCGGCCACCGTCAGCTCCATGAACGTGCCGCGCCCGTCCGGCACATGCGCGATGCCCCGGCGCGCCACGTCCTCGGTGGCCGCCCGCTCGATCGGCTCGCCGCCGAGGCGGATGTCCCCGCTGCGGCGCACCATGCCGCAGATCGCGCGCAGCGTGGTGGTCTTGCCAGCCCCGTTGGCGCCGAGCAGCGCCGTGACCCCACCCGGCGCCACCGCGAGGTCGATCCCGTGCAGCACCTCGCCCGCGCCATAGCCCGCGCGCAACTGCCGGACCTCAAGCAGCACGGGCGCCGGCCGGTTCGGCTCCGAGATAGGCGGCCACCACGTCCGGGTTGCGCTGCACCTGCTCGGGTGTCCCGTCCGCGATCTTGCTGCCGGCGGCGAGCGCCACGACGTGCCCGCACGCGCGCATCACCAGGCCCATGTGATGCTCGACCAGCAGGATGCTCAGCCGGAAGCGCGCGCGGATGCGTTGCAGCAGAGCCAGCAACTCGTCCACCTCGGCATGGTTCAGCCCGCAGGCCGGCTCGTCCAGCAGCAGCAGGCGCGGATGGGCGATCAGGGCACGGCCGATCTCCACCCGCTTGGCGGTGCCGAACGGCAGCGCGCGGGCCGGCAGCGCCGCCACATCGGTCAGATCGAGCAGCGCCAGCATCTCCCCCAGCCGCTGCTCGGCCACCGCCGCCTCCCGCCGCGCCACGGGCAGCGCCAGCGCGTGCGCCCAGAACCCCGCGCGGCCGAGCGGCTGCGTGCCCACCAGGATGTTGTCGCGCACGCTCATGCTGGGGAACAGCGCCAGATTCTGGAACGTCCGCCCGATCCCGAGGCCCGCGCGGCTGTGCCGGGGCAGCCGCGTGACCGGCTGGCCACCCAGCAGCACCTCGCCCTGCCGCGGCAGGCAGAAGCCGCTGATGCAGTTGAACAGGGTGGTCTTGCCAGAGCCGTTCGGGCCGATCAGCCCGCAAATCTCGTCCGGCCCGACGGAGAAGGACACGCCATCCAGGGCCGCGATGGTGCCGAACGTCACCGCCACGTCCCGCACCGCGAGAAGATCGCCCGGCGCGCCATCGCCCATCAGGCGCGGCGTCCCGCCGGTGTTTGCCGTCGCCACGGCATGCCGTTCGCCTCCCTTGTTGGCGGCAGGATTGCGTATCCCCGGGCGTGCCCGCAAGAATATTTCTTGCCGATCCGAAGTATGCTGCGAATCGTGAACACGAGCGCGTCGCCGACGGCCCGCCCTGCTACGGGCCGGTCAGGGCTTCCGCGATCACCGCATCGACGGCCTCGGCCCCCAGCCCCTGAACCGGCACCTCGGCGAAAAACGCGGCGGCGGCGGCACGCGCCTCACCGACCGGGACGCCACGCAGCGCCGCCTCAAGATCGAGCACCGCGCGCGGTGGGGTGACAAAGAAATCGCCCGTGAACAGGGCCTCGCGGATGCGCTGCTCGCCGGCACCTTCCAGCCGGAGATCGGCGCGGATGGTCCCCGTCGCCGTCGCCAGCGTGGCGCTTGCGGTCGCCGGCGGCCGGTCCTCGGCTTGCGTCAGGCCGACGAACGCATCCGTGCCGATCTCGGCGTCGAACAGCCGCTTGGCCTCGGCTTCCTCCTCGGCGCTCGCCTCCGCCGGCGCGAAGGCGAGGCCGAGATGCTCGGCGAACCCCGCCGCCAGCGCCGCCTTCACCGCCGCGATATCGGGCGCGGCCGGGCCGAGCAGGTCGCGCAGCGTGGTGATGCGCGCGGCCGCTGTCTCGGCGCCGTGCCGCGCCAGCTTGGCCGCCGGCACCCGCAGCACGCGCAGCATCCGCGCCGGGTCGAACTCGACCAGAACGGTGCCCTGGTAGAACAGCGTCGGCCCGTCGAAGAACCCGCCGGTGCCGCCGATCTTGCGCCCCTCGACCTCGATGTCGTTGCGTGGCCGGAAGCGGGCCGCGATGCCCAGGCGCGACAGCCCCGCCGCCGCCGCCTCGCAGATCGCCCGCGCGGCGGTCGCAAGGTCGGGGAACGGCATTGTGGCGCGGCGAAACACCAGCTCCCAGCCGAACTGGCCGCTGTCCAGATACAGCGCGCCGCCGCCGGTGATGCGCCGGCCCACCTCGATCCCCTCGGCGCGGCAGGCGGCGAGGTCCACCTCGTCGGCGAGGATCTGGTGCCGCCCGACCAGCACCGAGGGGCGAAAGCGCAGGAATCGCAGCGTGTCGGGCAGACGCCCGGCGGCGTGCAGGTCGATCAGCGCCTGATCGAACGCCATGTTCTCCCGCCCGCCACGAATGCCGGTGTCGATCATGCGGAAGGGCACACCCATCGCGGCTAGCTCCGGTCGCGCAGTTGCGCCCGGATGCGCCGCAGGTCGTGCCCGTTCGGGGCGAACGGATACGAGGCGATGTCCGAGGGCGGCGAGTCGCCGTACGGGCGGTCGCAGGCGGACACATCGTGTCCCTCCTTGCCCGGGCAGCCGGAGGTGCGGAACGCGGTGCCGGACGCGATCACGGCGGCCAGTTCGTCCTCCGGCAGCCCGAAATCCACCAGCCGGCCGGCGGCGTCGAACCCCATCGCGGCGAGCGGATGGCCGCGATAGTCGATCAGATAGCGGGCAAGCTGCACCCGCCGCCACTGGGCGCGCGGCACCGCCGGCAAATGGTCCATCAGCGAGCCCTTCTCGGGGAAGAAGGCGAACATGTGGCTGTGCCCGCCCAGATCGCGCAGCGCCTGCACCTGGGTCAGCACGTCGCGCTCGCTTTCGCCCATGCCGACGATCAGGTGCGCGCCGAACCGCTCGGGGCCAAAAATTTCGGCCGCCGCGTGCAGGATCTCCCAGTATTTCTCCCAACTGTGCGGCGACTGCACGCCGCGCCCGCGCGTGCGGTCGAACAAGTCGGGGGTGGCGGCATCCAGCGCCACGGTGAAGATCTCGGCGCCGATATCGTGCAGGTCCTGGACATCCGCCCGCGTCATCGTCGTCGGGTTGGACAGGATGGACACCGGCACGTGCGGCACCCGCTCCACCCAGCGCCGCAGCACAACGCGGGTATCGTCGTCCGAGCGCGGATGGGTAATCATGCTGATGCACATGCGGTGGAATCGCCCGCCATCGCCGCCCGCCGCCATGATGTCGAGCACTTCGTCATAGGGCACGGCGGGCCAGTCCACGCGGATGAAATTGCGGTCCGCATAGTCGCGCTCCGCCTCGCGGTGGCGGGCGAGGCCGCAATAGGCGCAGTTGGCGCGGCAGCCCTCGGGGTAGGTGAGCAGCAGGTTGAGGCAGCGGGTGCAGCCGGTGCGGTGCATGGCACCCTGCATCACCCCCAGCGTGATCGCGGCGGCGGTGGACATCTGCACATAGTCCGGCGAGCGCATCGCCGGGGTGAGGATGTTGTCGTTCGGCCGGTACAGGCCCTGCGGCCGGATGTCCCGCGCCTTCACCCGCCCGCCGTTGCGGTCCCCCGCCGGCACCGGCGCGGGCGCGCGCGGCTGCATCTCGTCGGCGAGGTTCACGTCGCGCGCGGCCTTGCCGGGCACCGGCGGCGCCGGCAGGCGCGGCCCTTCAACACAGCTCATGGGCTTCTCCCCCAATATTCAGGAAATCCGATCCAGCCGGCGCGCTGCATGGCGGCATCCGGGGCCTCGCCCGCCGCGTGGCGGTCGAGCAGTCGCCGCCGGCGGTCCAGCGCGCGGGCGAAGGCGGCATCGTAGAGGTCGGCCAGTTCTTCCTCGTACTCGGCGGCGGCGCCCCCTTCCCCGCCGAGCCACGCGGCGGCGGCGGCGCCCGCGAGCGTGCCGGAATGGACGGCGGCGGCAATGCCCGCCCCGGTCACCGGATGCGCAAGCCCGGCGGCATCGCCCGCGAGCAGCACCGGCACCGCGCCCAGCCACCCCGACGCGGCCAGCCGCCCGCCCACCGGGATCGCGCCGCCGGTGTGCCCCAGCACGGCGCGCCCCACCCGCCCCTGCTCCGCCAGCCGATCATGCAGCGCGATGAGGCGCGGCTTGAGCACGGCGCGCGCCGAGGCAACCACGCCGAGCCCGAGATTGGCCACGTCCGCCGACGGGAACAGCCAGCCATATCCGCCGGGATAGGCGGCGCCGAGGAAGATGTCGGTCGCGTCGTGCGCGCGCGGCAGCGCCACCCGGATCTGCCGGGTCTCCACCAGATCGCGGTTCACCGCCCCGATCGCGGCCCCCACCCGCGAGCGCGGGCCGTCGGCGCCGATCAGCACGCGCGGGCGCAGCACGGTCGCATCCGCGAGCGTCACGCCGCCGTCCGGCCCCACCGACGCGACGGCGGTGGCGAAGCGGCAGGTGGCACCCTGTTCCTCGGCGCGCGCGACCAGCAACGCATCGAAGCCCGCGCGGTCGAGCATGCGGCCAGGAAAATCCGGGGTCTCGGCCGCCGGCCCGTCCTCGATGGCCGTCAGCATGCGGGTGATGCGCTGGCGGCTGACGGCGGCCATGCCCGCCACATCCTGGTCGAGCAGCGCCGGGACGAATTCGGCGCATTGCACCGGGGTTCCGGGCGCCGCGCGGCGGTCGATGGCCAGCACCGAAAGCCCGGCCTTTGCCGCCCGCGCGGCCGCCCGGCTGCCCGCTGGCCCCAGCCCCACCACCAGAACGTCCGGCGTCGCGATCATGCGGCGCAGGCCCGCTTGCCGGTGAGGCCGTCGAGCGCCACCGCGCAGCATGCGTGTTCCTGCAACACCGGCCGCCCGATCGCGCGCGCCAGCGCCACGATCCCCGGTGCCGGATAGGCGATGCCGTCGAAGCCGGCCATCACCGCGTAGGCATCGGTCAACATCTTGTGCCGCCCCGCCGGCCGGGCGCAGCCGAGCTGCACCGGCGCCTGCCGCACCAGCCGCCGCGCGGCCAGGAACACCTCCGCCACTTCCTCCGGCGGCGGCGTGCGGAACGGCCGATCCGGGGGCGCGTAGAACGGCATGACGACCACCAGAACCAAGGCCGCGATCGGCGCCGCCGCCACCATCTCCAGCGCCCGCTGCTCGCCCAGCAAGCGCCCGTAATGCAGGCCGAGGATGATGTGCGGCACCACGTCCATGCCGGTCGCGGTCAGGGCCGCGAGGGTCGCTTCGTAGTCCGCCACCGGGCGGTCCAGATGATAGACCTCCCGGATCGTCTCCTGTGCGCCGATCACGTCCATCATCGCCACATCGACGCCCGCCGATTCCATCAGCCGCGCGCGCCGCTCGTCGGTGAGCGCCGCGTGGATGGCGATGCGCAGCCGGGGGAAGTCGCGCTTGAGCCGCTCGATCACCGGATAGTAGCGGTCGTACGGCACCTCGTTGCGCCGGTTCGAGCCGCCGGACAGCAGGAACCCGCCGAGATCGCGCAGCGCCACCATGTCGCGCACCTTGCGGTCGAGCATCTCCGGGCTGGTCGCCGGG